>NZ_JBHXKA010000040.1:0-63267 GCF_042722885.1 Streptomyces sp. NPDC058401 | reverse complement strand
TGTTGTTTTCCAGGCCCTTCTGGGGATAGGCGGTGGGCTCCTCCCAGCGGCCGGCCGATCGGACGAGTTCTCTCCGCGCCCCTGCGCGCCGCGGTCGATGCCGAGGGGGCCGCCGCGGCGGCCCTGAAGGGCCACCCCGGAGTCGTCGAGTCCCTCGACAAGGACGGCACCGTCTGGCACGTGAACGTGATCGGCAAGGACGGCAGCAACACGGAGCTGCTCGTCACCGCGGCCACCGGAGCGGTCGCCGTCGAGAACACGGACCAGAACGACGACGACGGGAACGAGGACGCCGCCCTGGTCGCCGCGAAGGTCACCGCCCAGCAGGCCATGAAGGCCGCCGTCGCCGCCCATCCCGGCCAGGTCTGGTCGGTGCAGTGGGACGACGACGACGACAACGGCGGCAAGCCCTACTGGGACGTGGAGATCAAGTCCGGCGGCAACACGACGAACGTCCACGTCGACCCCACGTCGGGCAAGGCCACCGTGTCCCACGACAACAACGACAACGACGACGACGAGAACGACAACAACAACTAGGACCCCGCACGCACCGAAGCCGCACCCCCTGGACGGGGTGCGGCTTCCGTGTGTGGTCAGTCGCCACGGTCAGGAGTTGGGACGCTTTCCGTGGTTGGCCTTCTTCTTCTTGCGGGCTCGCTTCTTGTTGCCGCGCTTCGCCATGAAACCTCCCTGCGTTGGGGCATTCCGGGCGTTCGCCAGTCTATGACCGGCCCGCGGACCCCGCATCCGGTTCCGCGGGATCCGCCGGTTCCGGCGCATGCGCCGCTTGCGTCGCTTCCGCCGCTTCCGTCAGGGTCGCCAGCAGCGCGTCCGAGGCCGCGTACGGATCCAGCTCCCCCGCCGCCACCCGCCCGGCCAGCGCGTCCAGCCGGGTGTCGCCGTGCACGTCGGCCAGCCGGGCCCGCAGGGCGGTGATCGCGATCGTCTCCACCTCGCGCGCGGCACGGGCAGTACGCCGCTGCGCCAGCACCCCGCGCTCGTCCATCCACGCCCGGTGCTTCTCCAGCGCCTCGACCAGCTCGTCGATGCCGGTACCGCGCGCCGCGACCGTCTTCACGATCGGCGGCCGCCAGTCGCCCTTGCCCCGGGACTCCCCCAGGCTCAGCATGTGGTTCAGCTCCCGGGCGGTGGCGTCGGCGCCGTCCCGGTCGGCCTTGTTCACCACGTAGACGTCGCCGATCTCCAGGATGCCCGCCTTCGCGGCCTGGATCCCGTCGCCCATCCCGGGGGCCAGCAGCACCACCGAGGTGTCGGCCTGCGCCGCGATCTCCACCTCCGACTGCCCGACCCCGACGGTCTCGACCAGGATCACCTCGCAGCCGGCCGCATCCAGCACCCGGATCGCCTGCGGGGCGGACCAGGCCAGTCCGCCCAGGTGGCCGCGGGTGGCCATGGAGCGGATGTAGACCCCCGGGTCGGAGGCGTGGTCCGACATCCGCACCCGGTCGCCGAGCAGCGCGCCACCGCTGAACGGCGAGGACGGGTCGACGGCCAGGACCCCGACCCGCTTGCCGGCCTGCCGGTACGCGGAGACCAGCGCCGAGGTGGTCGTGGACTTGCCGACGCCCGGGGAGCCGGTGAGGCCCACCACGTACGCGTTGCCCGTGAGCGGCGCCAGCGCCGCCATCACCTCGCGCAGCTGCGGGGACGCCCCCTCGACCAGCGAGATCAGCCGGGCGACCGCTCGCGGCCTGCCCTCACGGGCCTGGGCCACCAGCTGGGGGACGTCCACCGCCGTCATTCTTGCTGCGCTCCTCGGTTCTCGTACGGGTACGGGTACGGCTGCTGCTACGGGACGCGGACGATCAGGGCGTCGCCCTGGCCGCCGCCGCCGCACAGGGCGGCCGCGCCGACCCCGCCGCCGCGGCGCTTGAGCTCCAGCGCCAGGTGCAGCACCACGCGGGCGCCGGACATGCCGATCGGGTGACCCAGGGCGATGGCGCCGCCGTTGACGTTCACCTTTTCCGGGGTCACGCCGAGGTCCTTCATTGACTGCACGGCGACCGCCGCGAAGGCCTCGTTGATCTCGATGAGGTCGAGGTCCTCGACGCCCAGGCCCTCCTTCTTCAGGGCGTGCAGGATCGCGTTGGAGGGCTGCGACTGGAGCGAGTTGTCCGGGCCCGCCACGTTGCCGTGGGCGCCGATCTCGGCGAGCCACTCCAGACCCAGTTCCTCGGCCTTGGCCTTGCTCATCACGACCACGGCGGCGGCGCCGTCGCTGATCTGCGAGGAGGTGCCCGCGGTGATGGTGCCGTCCTTGGTGAAGGCCGGGCGCAGCTTTCCGAGGGATTCGACGGTGGTCTCGGCGCGGATGCCCTCGTCCTGCGAGAACACCACCGGCTCGCCCTTGCGCTGCGGGATCTCGACCGGGGTGATCTCGGCCTCGAAGACGCCGTTCTTCTGCGCGGCGGCGGCGCGCTGGTGGGAGGTGGCCGCGAACGCGTCCTGCGGGGCCCGCTCGATGCCGAGGCGGGTGTTGTGCTTCTCGGTGGACTCGCCCATCGCGATGTTCTCGAAGGCGTCGGTGAGGCCGTCGTAGGCCATCGCGTCGAGCATCTCGATGGCGCCGTACTTGAAGCCCTCGCGGGACTTCGGCAGCAGGTGCGGGGCGTTGGTCATGGACTCCTGACCGCCCGCGACCACGATGTCGAACTCCCCGGCGCGGATGAGCTGGTCGGCCAGGGCGATGGCGTCGAGACCCGACAGGCACACCTTGTTGATGGTGAGCGCGGGCACGTTCATGGGGATCCCGCCCTTGACGGCGGCCTGGCGGGCCGGGATCTGGCCCGCGCCGGCCTGGAGCACCTGGCCCATGATCACGTACTGGACCTGGTCGCCGGAGATCCCGGCCCGTTCCAGCGCGGACTTGATGGCGAAGCCGCCGAGGTCGGCACCCGAGAAGGACTTCAGCGAGCCGAGCAGTCGCCCCATGGGCGTGCGGGCCCCGGCGACGATCACTGACGTGGTGTTGTTCGTTCCGGACATGGAGCACAGCCCCTTGAGATGAGGAGTGAACGAGGGTTTACCCGAATGTACTGAGCGGTACCCGTGCCGTCACCGGCCCGTCAGTGTGATCGCGCGCACGTTGCGTAACCGCCTCCGGTAGCGCTGCACTGTGTCCATGCTGACAAGAATCGACCACATCGGGATCGCCTGCTTCGACCTGGACAAGACGGTTGAGTTCTACCGTGCCACGTACGGCTTCGAGGTGTTCCACTCCGAGGTCAACGAGGAGCAGGGCGTCCGCGAAGCCATGCTGAAGATCAACGAGACCTCCGACGGCGGAGCCTCGTACCTCCAGCTCCTGGAGCCCACCCGCGAGGACTCGGCGGTCGGCAAGTGGCTGGCCAAGAACGGCGAGGGCGTGCACCACATCGCCTTCGGCACCGAGGACGTCCAGGGCGACTCGGAGGCCATCCGCGGCAAGGGCGTCCGCGTCCTCTACGACCAGCCCCGCACCGGCTCCATGGGCTCCTCGATCACCTTCCTGCACCCCAAGGACTGCCACGGCGTCCTCACCGAACTGGTCACGAGCAACCATTCCTAGCCGGTGTGCAGGAGTGAGTCTTGGACCCGCTCCCCCTCACTGGGCGCATCCCGAACGGTTTTGGATGCACTGGGTCCCCGCGTTCTCTTCCCACTCGGCATCGGCTCTCCATGAAGCCGGTCCGTGATGGGCGGGCGGTTTCCCTCACGCCTGCGGGTGCCCGGTCCGGCCTGGGCGGTCCGATGCCCCACACGATCACTCCGGTCGTGTGGGGGCGGTGCCGTCCGTCGCCGGATCGGGTGTCCGAGGGCGCGTCGCCCGATCGCGATGCCCGCGGCATCGTGACGGGACATCTTTCGACGCGGGGTGACCAGCGGCTCTTGCCAGTACCGGCCTCCCCACAGGGACGTGTAAGCCGGGTCGACCGTGACGATCGAGAGACCGTGTGCTGCGGCCATCGAGACGAGCCGGGCCCTTGGCTTGCCGGTCGGGATGCCGGAGATGAGCTGCCGGAACCGTTTCCTGCGGCCGTGCTTCTCGCGGGTCTTCTCGGTGGTGAAGTCGAGGTCTTCGACCGCGATGGCCCGGACGCCGGCACCTTTCGCCCAGTGCAGCAGCCGGGTGATGGCATGGCGGATCTGGGCGTCGCGGTGATCAGCGGTGCCGGACAGGTCGTAGGGGAAGCGGTGCGGCTCGCCGACGGGATTGCTGTGCGGGTCGAGTCGGTAGGCGGCGAAGTGGTCGGCGTTGGTATCGACGCCGACCATGCCGTTCGCGCGGGCGGTGGCGAGCGGGACCGTCCGGACGACGGGGCGTTGCCAGGTCGCGGTCAGGTACCAGCGGCCGCGCTCCACATCCAGGTGGATTCGATAGGCCACGGCCCGGTTCGCTGCGATGCGGTCGGCCCATTCCTCGCCCCTGTGCGCGAACGCAATACGGCAGGCCAGGACATACCGGCCGCGTTTGGCGTTGGCCAGGTGGGCGAGCGCGGCCGGGAGCTTGACCGACACCTCGCCGTCAGGGGTGACACGGATCGTCTCGTTCCCGAACCGTTTCCCGGACTCGCCGTCAGCGGCCAGGAACCAGCGTTCGGCTTCCCAGCGGGCCCGCCACTGCTCCTCGGTGAGCTGGGCCTCGGTCAGGTGGTGGCGGGTCTTCGCCAGCCGCTTCCCGCCCCGGACCACCCGGACCCGACCGCCGGCAGCCCGCTTGCCGCCCTTCTCCCCGATGGGGAGGGCCAGGCGGTGGCGCAGTGTGCGAATGCCGGCGTCCAGATTCTGGATGTGCGCGGCCTCGCAACGCCGGGCAAGCGCCCATTGATCGTGGCCGGCCTTGGTGATCGCCCCGGCAATCCGCGACGAGGACTCCTTCGTCAGGTCCCGCTTACGGGCCGCCCACGTGTCGGTGGAGTGGCCGAGGCCGTCCGCACACCGCCGCTTGAGGTCACCGGAAGCCAGGGCGCCCTGAAGCGCGCCTACCAACCGCAGAACCCTCTCGTCCTCGGCGCTCAGAGCCTTGAGGCGGTCGCGTATCGCCACGCCTGACGGGCCGAGCGCCACGAACGAGGGAGCGATGGCGCGCAGCTTCTTGGCCGGATCAGTCATCCCGGGCTTCCGTAGCGCGTCTTCTTGATCACATGCTGGGCGGCCTGCGCGCCGAGGCCCCACCGCTCTTTGATCTCGGCGTAGGCGTACTCGCGCGTGTAAGCGCGCAAGGTCGCCGCGAGCGCCGACTCCTGGTGCGCTGTCGGCAGCAGCTTGACCTGCACCACGAGCTTCACGTCGACGACGGTACGTTCCAGCCCGGACACATGCATTCGAACACCGCAAATAAGCACTCCGCGGACCCGAAGAGCGAATCTCCCCGGGGTCAGCTCACCGGGGTTCCCGCACGAGGGCACTGATGTCCCGTTTCCCCGGCCGGTAGAGTGGCTTTGGCTCGGCCGGGGTTCGGTGCGGGGACGGGGTCGGGGCCTGTATCGCCCGACCCGGGATCTGACACCATTCCCCGGGGGCGTCGTTCAGCGGGCGGACGGCGCTCGTTTGGGATCGGGCTTGCGACCAGGGGACGGATGGGACCGCGCTGTGCGGGGCTACGAAAGCCAGGAGAGCCATCAGGCCGAGGCCGACCATCTCTCGCGCTTCGAAGCCGAGATGGAGCGGCTGAAGAAGGAACGCGGGAAGGCCGTCCAGCACGCCGATGACCTGGGGTACCAGGTCGAGGTGCTGCGCGCCAAGCTCCACGAGGTACGCCGCAACCTGGCGTCCCGCCCCGCCTACGACGGCGCGGACATGGGGTACCAGGCGGAGCAGCTGCTCCGCAATGCCCAGATCCAGGCCGACCAGATGCGTTCCGACGCCGAGCGCGAACTGCGCGACGTCCGGGCGCAGACGCAGCGCATCCTCCAGGAGCACGCCGAGCACCAGGCGCGGCTCCAGGCCGAGCTGCACGCCGAGGCCGTCAACCGCCGCCAGCGCCTGGACCAGGAACTGAGCGAGCGCCGCCAGACGGTGGAAGCCCACGTCAACGAGAACGTCGCCTGGGCCGAGCAGTTGCGCGCCCGCACCGAGGCGCAGGCCCGCCGGCTCATGGACGAGTCCCGCGTCGAGGCCGAGCAGACCCTCAACACCGCGCGCGCCGAGGCCGCCCGGGTCGCCTCCGAGGCCACCCGCAGGCTCGCCTCCGAGAACGAATCCGCCCGCGCCGAAGCCGAGTCGACGCTGCTGCGCGCCCGCAAGGAGGCCGAGCGGCTGCTGACCGCCGCCTCCGCGCAGGCCCAGGAGGCCACCGAGCACGCGGAGCGGCTGCGCTCCACCACCTCCGCCGAGGCCGAGCAGACCCGCCGCCAGACCATGGACCTGGGCCGGGTCGCGGAGCAGCGCACGCAGGAGGCCGAAGGGGCCCTGCGCGAGGCGCGCGGGGCCGCGGAGAAGCTCCTCGCGGAGGCCAAGGAGAGCGCCGCACGGCAGCTCGCCTCGGCGGAGTCGGTCAACGAGCAGCGCACCCGTACGGCCAAGGAGCAGGTGGCCCGCCTGGTCGGCGAGGCCAACAAGGAGGCCGAGACCCTCAAGGCCGAGGCCGAGCAGGCGCTCGCCGATGCCCGCGCGGAGACCGACCGGCTGCGCAAGGAGGCCGGCGAGCAGGCCCGTACGGCGGCGGCCGAGGACACGGCGGCCCAGCTGGCGAAGGCGGCCCGCACCGCCGAGGAGGTCCTGAACAAGGCCTCGGAGGACGCCCGCGCCACCACCCGGGCGGCGTCCGAGGAGGCCGAGCGGATCCGCGGCGAGGCCGAGGCGGAGGCCGAGCGGCTGCGCGCCCAGGCCGCGGCCACGGCCGATGAGCTCAAGGGCGCCGCGAAGGACGACACGGAGGAGTACCGGGCCCGTACGGTCGAGCTCCAGGAGGAGGCCCGCCGGCTGCGCGGCGAGGCCGAGCAGCTGCGCGCGGAGGCCGTCGCCGAGGGCGAGCGGATCCGCGGCGAGGCCCGCCGCGAGGCGGTCCAGCAGATCGAGGAGGCGGCCCGCACCGCCGAGGAGCTGCTGGGCAAGTCCCGCGCCGACGCCGACGAGGTGCGCGCCGGGGCGAACGCCGAGAGCGAGCGGGTCCGCGGCGAAGCCGTCGAGCGGGCCACCACTCTGCGGAGGCAAGCCGAGGAGACCCTGGAGCGGACCCGCGCCGAGGCCGAGCGGCTGCGCGCGGAGGCCGAGGAGCAGGCGGAGTCGGTACGGGCCGAGGCGGACGCCGCGGCGGCCGTGCGGCGCGAGGAGACCGAGCGGGCCCTGTCGGCGAAGCGGGCGGAGGCCGACGAGGAGCTCGTCCGGCTGCACACCGACGCCGAGGCACGCCTGGGGACCGCCGAGCAGACGCTGCGCGATGCCCGGGCGGCCGCCGAGAACATCCGCAAGGAGACCACCGAGGAGAGCGACCGGCTCCGCGCGGAGTCCGCGGAGCGCATCCGCACGCTGCAGGCGCAGTCCGAGGCGGAGGCCGAGCAGCTGCGCACCGAGGCCGCCGAGGACGCCGGCCGGGCCCGCGCGGAGGCCGAGCAGGCCGCCGTACGGCTGACCGGCGAGGCCGAGGCGGAGGCGGAGCGGCTGCGCACCGAGGCGCAGGAGACCGCGGACCGGCTGCGCGCGGAGGCCAAGGCCGCCGCCGAGCGGGTCGCGCAGGAGGCCGCCGAGGCGCTGGCCGCCGCCCAGGAGGAGGCCGCGAGGCGCCGCCGGGAGTCCGAGGAGACCCTGGCTTCGGCGCGTACGGACGCGGAGAGCGAGCGGGCGCAGGCCCGCGAGGAGAGCGAGGAGCTCCTCGCCCAGGCCCGCAAGCGTTCCGAGGACGCCACGGCCGAGGCCGTCTGGCTCACCGAGGAGGCCGAGCGGCGCGCGTCCGAGGTGGTCGCGGCGGCCGAGGCCACCGCCCAGCAGGTGCGCGACGCCGTGGCCGGGCTGCACGAGCAGGCCGAGGAAGAGGTCGCGGGGCTGCGCAGCGCGGCCGAGCACGCGGCGGAGCGCACGAAGACGGAGGCCGAGGAGGAGTCCGGCCGGGTCCGCGCCGACGCGTACGCGGAGCGGGAGCGGGCCACCGAGGACGCCAACCGGATCCGCACCGAGGCGCGCACCGAGACGGACGCGGCGAAGGAACTGGCGGCGCGCACGGTCGGCGACGCCATCGCCGAGGCCGAGCGGCTGCGCACGGACACCGCGGCCGAGGCCGAGCAGCTGCGCACGGACACGGCGGAGTACGCGCAGCGGGTGCGTACGGAGGCCACCGACGCACTGGCCGCCTCCGAGCGCGATGCGGCCCGTACGAAGGCCGACGCCCGGGACGATGCCAACCGGATCCGCGGCGAGGCCGCGGAGTCCCTGGAGGCCGCCCGCGCCGAGGGCGGCCGGATCCTCGCGGAGGCCACGGCCGCGGCGGAGCTGCGCACCGAGGAGACCCGCGCGGCCAACGAGGCCACGGTCACCGCGGCCGCCGCGGAGGCGGAGCGGCTGACGGCCGAGGCAGAGGCCGCCGCCGAGGCGACCCGTACCGAGGCCGCGGGCACGCTGGACGAGGCCCGCTCCGAGGCGAACCGGCTGCGCACGGAGGCCGCCGAGCAGGCGGACCGCCTGATCACCGAGGCCGCCTCGGAGGCGGAGCGGCTCACCGAGGAGACCCGTGCGGCCAATGCGCTGACGGTCGGTGAGGCCGGGGCCGCGGCCGAGGCGCTGCGGGCCGAGGCGGCCGCCGCCCTGGACGCGGCGAAGGCGAAGGCGGAGCAGCTCACGGCGCAGGCCGCGCAGACGCTGGCCGGGGCCGAGCGGGACGCGACGGGGATCCTCGTCGATGCGCGCACCGAGGGCGACCGGCTCGTCGAGGAGACGCGCACGGCGAACGAGGCCACCGTCGGCGAAGCGGCGGCGGAGGCCGACCGGCTGCTTGCCGAGGCGGCGCGCACCCTGGACGACGCCCGCGCGGAGGGCGGCCGGATCATCGGCGAGGCCACCGCGGAGGCGGACCGGGTCACGGTCGCGGCGAACGAGACCCTGGCGGGCGCCGAGCGGGAGTCCGAGCGGACGCTGGACGAGGCGCGCGCCGAGGCGGGCCGGATCCGTACCGAGGCCGCCGAGCAGGCGGACCACCTGGTCGGCGAGGCCGTCGCGGAGGCGGACCGGCTCACCGAGCAGACCCGCAAGGACACCGAGCGCACGGTCGGCGAGGCGGCGAACGAGGCCGAGCGGCTGCGTGCCGAGGCCGCCGAGGCGCTGTCCTCGGCGCAGGAGCACGCGACCCGTACCCGGTCCGAGGCCGAGCGGGTCAAGGCCGAGGCCGCCACCGAGGCGGAGCGGATCCGCAGCGAGGCGCGCACCGAGTCGGAGCGGGTGCTGGACGAGGCCCGCGAAGAGGCCAACAAGCGCCGCAGCGAGGCCGCGACGCAGGTCGACCGGCTCATCACGGAGGCCTCCTCGGAGGCCGAGAAGCTCACCGGGGACGCCCAGAAGCAGGCCCTGGCCGCCACGACGGCGGCCGAGGAGCAGGCGGACGCGATGGTCGACGCGGCCCGCAAGGAGGCCGCGCGGATCAGCTCGGAGGCGACCGTGGAGGGCAACTCCCTGGTGGAGAAGGCCCGTACGGACGCCGATGAACTGCTGGTCGGGGCGCGCAGCGACGCGTCGGCCATAAGGGATCGGGCGGAGGAGCTGCGCGGCCGCGTCGAGGCGGAGGTCGAGGAGCTGCACGAGCGGGCCCGCCGGGAGTCGGCCGAGCAGATGAAGTCGGCCGGCGAGCGCGTGGACAAGCTGGTGCGGGCGGCGACCGAGCAGAGCGTCGAGGCCGACGCGAAGGCCAAGTCGCTGGTGTCGGACGCGAGCAGCGAGGCGAGCAAGGTCCGCATCGCGGCGGTGCGCAAGGCGGAGGCGCTGCTCAAGGAGGCCGAGCAGAAGAAGGCCGAACTGGTCCGGGCCGCCGAGGGCAAGCTCGCGGAGGCCACGGCGGAGGCCGAGCGGCTCGTCGACGAGGGCCGCCGCGAGCTGGAGGTGCTCGTGCGCAGGCGCGAGGACATTCAGGCGGAGATCTCCCGTGTCCAGGACGTTCTTGAGGCGTTGGAATCATTCGAGGCGCCTTCGGGTGGCGGAAAGACCGGGGTCGGCGGCCAGGGCGCGGGGGGCGTGAAGGCCGGTGCGACAGCGGGTTCCACTCGTTCGGGTGGCAAGACGTCAGAGGGCTAGTCAGCACGCTCGACTCTGTGCTCCTGATGGAGGTTCAGGCGAACGAGTGACAAGCATTCTGTCGCCTTGCCACTCAAAAGGGGTGTCATTGTCCAGATCAAACGCGGATTGACTCGATGACACGCCGTCCTGGCGCCTAGGATTCCCCTTAACACCTAACACCCCGCGTAGCACCTCATCGGTCTCATTCGACAGGAACCCCATGAGCGACACATCCTCCCCCTTCGGCTTCGAGCTCGTGCGGCGTGGTTACGACCGCGGTCAGGTGGACGACCGCATCACCAAGCTGGTCTCCGACCGTGACAGCGCCCTCGGACGTATCAACTCTCTGGAAAAGCGGATCGAGGAGTTGCACCTCGAGACGCAGAACGCCCAGGCTCAGGTGAACGACGCCGAGCCGTCGTACGCCGGTCTCGGCGCCCGGGTCGAGAAGATCCTGCGCCTGGCCGAGGAGGAGGCGAAGGACCTCCGTGAGGAGGCCCGTCGCGCGGCCGAGCAGCACCGCGAGCTCGCCGAGTCGGCCGCCCAGCAGGTGCGCAACGACGCCGAGTCGTTCGCCGCCGACCGGAAGTCGACGGCCGAGGACGAGGGTGTCCGGATCGTCGAGAAGGCCAAGGGCGACGCCGCTTCGCTGCGCACCGAGGCCCAGAAGGACGCGGCCTCCAAGCGCGAGGAGGCCGACGCGCTCTTCGAGGAGACCCGCGCCAAGGCCGCCCAGGCCGCCGCGGACTTCGAGACGAACCTGGCCAAGCGCCGCGAGCAGTCCGAGCGCGACCTGGCCGGCCGTCAGGCCAAGGCCGAGAAGCGTCTCGCGGAGATCGAGCACCGCGCGGAGCAGCTGCGCCTGGAGGCCGAGAAGCTCCGTACGGACGCCGAGCGCCGCGCCCGCCAGACCGTGGAGACCGCGCAGCGCCAGGCCGAGGACATCGTGGCCGACGCGAACGCCAAGGCCGACCGGATCCGCAGCGAGTCCGAGCGCGAGCTGGCGGCGCTCACCAACCGCCGCGACTCGATCAACGCGCAGCTCACCAACGTCCGCGAGATGCTGGCGACGCTGACGGGTGCCGCGGTCGCCGCCGCCTCCGCGCCGATCGACGACGAGCCGGTCACCCGCGGCGTTCCGGCGCAGCAGAGCCGCTAGTCGTCGGAAGGCTTCCGGCACCAGTACGCGGAAGCCAATAATCCGCTTCGACACCGAGGGCCCTTCGTCACCTGTGAGAGGTGGCGTAGGGCCCTCGGGCGTTCTAGCGTGGCGGAATGATCGAGCTCGAGGGCCTTACGAAACGATTCGGCGCGAAGACCGCCGTGGACAACCTCAGCTTCCAGGTCAGACCGGGGGTGGTCACGGGCTTCCTCGGCCCCAACGGGGCGGGCAAGTCCACGACCATGCGCATGATGCTCGACCTCGACAATCCGACCAGCGGTACGGTCCGGATCGACGGGAAGCACTACCGGGACCTGCCGGAGCCGCTGAAGTACATCGGGGCACTGCTGGACGCGAAGGCGATGAACGGCGGCCGCAGCGCCTACAACAACCTGCTCTGCCTCGCCCAGTCGAACCGGATCCCGCGCAGCCGGGTCTCCGAGGTGCTGGACCTGGTCGGTCTGACGGCCGTGGCGAACAAGAAGTCCAAGGGATTCTCGCTGGGTATGGGCCAGCGGCTCGGCATCGCCTCCGCGCTGCTCGGCGACCCGGAGATCCTGATGTTCGACGAACCCGTCAATGGTCTGGACCCGGAGGGAATTCTCTGGATCCGCAATCTGATGAAGGGGCTCGCGGCAGAGGGAAGGACGATCTTCGTTTCTTCTCACCTGATGAGCGAAATGGCCCTGACCGCCGAGCATTTGGTCGTCATCGGACAGGGAAAGCTGCTCGCCGACCTGTCCATGGCCGATTTCATCCAGCAGAACTCCCGCAGCTACGTGCGCGTGCGCACCCCGCAGCAGGAACGCCTCAAGGACGTCCTGCACGAGGCCGGGATCGACGCGATCAGCGTCCCGGCCACCGGCGCACTGGAGATCGACGGCGTGGAGTCGGAGCAGCTCGGCGAGCTGGCCGCCCAGCACCAGATCGTGCTGCACGAACTCAGCCCGCAGCGGGCTTCACTGGAGGAAGCGTTCATGCGCATGACGGCGGACTCCGTCGAGTACCACGCCCACGCACCGGGGGTGTCCGGGTTCCCGGCCGGTCCCGGCATGGCCGCGGACAACCCGGCACGCCCGGCCGACGTACCCGCCTGGGGCGCCGGATTCGATGCTCAGCGCAAGGGCGGTAAGTGACATGTCCGCCTTCCCCGCCGTCCTGCAGTCCGAGTGGACCAAGATCCGTTCGGTCGCCTCGACCGTCTGGACCCTGGCCTCGGCCGCCATCGTCACCGTCGGCATCAGCTCCCTGCTCTGCATCTTCATCAACTCCTCCTTCAAGGACATGCCCCCGCAGGAGCAGGCCACCTTCGACCCGACCCTGGCCAGCTTCGCCGGCATGTCCCTCGGCCAGCTCGCGATGATCGTGTTCGGCGTGCTGGTCGTGGGTACCGAGTACAGCTCGGGCATGATCCGCACCTCGCTCGCGGCCGTGCCCCGGCGCGGCGGCTTCCTGGCCGGCAAGCTCCTCGTCGCCACCGGGCTCGCGCTGATCGTGGGTCTGATCACCAGCTTCGCGTCCTTCTTCATCGGACAGGCGATCCTGGGCGAGCGCAGCA
Organism: Streptomyces sp. NPDC058401; assembly: GCF_042722885.1. Taxonomy (NCBI): domain Bacteria; kingdom Bacillati; phylum Actinomycetota; class Actinomycetes; order Kitasatosporales; family Streptomycetaceae; genus Streptomyces; species Streptomyces sp. NPDC058401. The sequence continues at coordinate 50,347 of NZ_JBHXKA010000040.1, read as the reverse complement.
TCGGCATCGACGAGCCGAACGTGCTGCGCGCCGTCTTCGGGGCCGGGCTGTACATGGCGATGCTCGCGCTGTTCTCCATGGGCGTGGCCACCATGCTGCGCAGCTCGATGCTCTCGCTCGGCATCCTGATGCCGTTCTTCCTCCTGGTCTCGAACATCCTCGGGGCGGTCCCGGCGACCCGGAAGGTGGCCCAGTACTTCCCCGACCAGGCCGGTTCCAAGATCATGCAGGTGATCCCGGGGGCGATGGGCAGCGAGAAGGTGCCCTACGGCCCCTGGGGCGGTTTCGGGATCATGGCCCTGTGGGTGCTGGCGGCCGTGCTCGGCGGCTACCTCGTCCTCAAGAAGAGGGACGCCTGACGGAAGGAAACGGCAGGAAGACGGACGTCTGACGTAGTACGGGAGATCCCCGGGTCGGTTCTCAGGGGTAGCTCAGGGTCGGGGACGACGTGGAACCGCAAGGGACTGGATATCCTCTTAACCCTTACGCGGGCGAGAGTCGTCCCGGCCTGGCAAGGGGCAGCAAGATGATCGAGGCAGTCGGCCTGACCAAGCGCTTCGGCGCGAAGACCGCTGTCGACGACCTTTCCTTCCAGGTCAAGCCCGGTCACGTGACGGGATTCCTGGGGCCCAACGGCTCCGGGAAGTCCACCACGATGCGCATGATCGTCGGCCTGGACCGGCCCACCGCCGGCCGGGTCACGATCAACGGCCAGCCCTTCCGGGAGCTGCCGAACGCCCAGCGGCACGTCGGAGCCCTGCTCGACGCCAAGGCCGTCCACGGCGGCCGCCGGGCCCGCACCCACCTGCTGTCGATCGCCCAGCTCTCCGGGATCCCCGAGAAGCGGGTGGACGAGGTCCTGGGCGTCGTGGGCCTGCAGGACGTGGCCCGGCAGCGCGCCAAGGGCTTCTCGCTCGGCATGGGCCAGCGGCTCGGCATCGCGACCGCCCTGCTCGGCGACCCCCAGGTGCTGCTCTTCGACGAGCCGGTCAACGGGCTCGACCCCGAGGGCATCCTCTGGGTCCGCAATCTGATGCGCCGGCTCGCCTCCGAGGGCCGCACCGTCTTCGTCTCCTCGCACCTCATGAGCGAGATGGCCCTGACCGCCGACCACCTGATCGTGATCGGCCGGGGCCGGCTGCTCGCCGACATGGGCACCCAGGACTTCATCACCCACAACTCGGCCGGATTCGCCCGGGTCCGCACGGCCGACACCGACCCGGGCGGCTGGGACACCCTCGGCTCGGTGCTCACCAAGGCCGGCGGACGGGTCCTGCGGGAGCCCGACGGGGCGCTGCGGGTGACCGGGCTGGAGCTGCCGCAGATCTCCGACCTCGCGCACGCGGCCGGCGTACGGCTGTGGGAGCTGTCGCCGCACCGGGCCTCGCTGGAGGAGGCGTACATGCGGATGACGCAGTCCTCCGTCGAGTACACCTCCACCGAGGACCCCCGTGCCGAGCTCTGGGAGCCCGAACCGCTGAGCGTCCCCAAATGGGAGGAAGAGGCGGCGGCCGAGGCCCTCCAGGTCCCGCAGGCGGGCTTCTTCGCGCCCCCGCCGCCCGGGACCGGCAGCCGGCCGTTCCTGATGCCCGGCAGCCCCGGCGAGCTGGCCGGGGCCGGACCCGAGGCCGAACCGGGCGCCACGCGCTCCCCCGACCCGGTGCGCTCCCCCGACCCCGTGCGCACCCCCGCCCAGAAGCCCGAGGACACCCGATGACCGCCCCGACGACCGCGACCGCCGGGGACCAGGGCCCGGTGGGCTACACCTCGCCCCTGCCGACCCCCAGGCCGCACCTGGGGCACGCGCTGGCCTCGGAGTGGACGAAGCTGATCTCGGTGCGCTCCACGATGTGGACGCTCGGCTCGCTGGTGCTGCTCGTCGTGGGCATCGGCGGCACGGTCATCGTGCAGACCGGGGACGTGGACTACGAGCAGATGCCGTTCATCGCTCCCGCCCTCTTCGGGCTGCTGGTCGGGCAGCTCGCGGTGATGGTGCTCGGGGTGCTGACGATCACCTCCGAGCACGGCACCGGCCTGGCCCGCACCACCTTCACGGCCGCCCCCGACCGGTACCGGGTGCTCACCGCGAAGTACCTCGTCTTCGGCCTCACCGCGTTCCTCACCACGGCCGGGTCGGTCTGCCTGGTCGGGCTCACCGCCTCGATCCTGCGCGACGGCCCCGGCGCCGGGCCGCATCCGGCTTCCGAATGGGCCTCCGGCCTGGTGGGCAGCTTCTACGTCACCCTGCTCGGCGTGCTGGCCCTGGCGATCGGGGCGCTGGTGCGGCATTCGGCGGGGGCGATCGCCGTGATGCTCGGCGTCGTCACGCTGCCGCCGGTGATAGGGGCGGTGCTCAGCATCTGGGAGGCCGTCGCCCCGGTCGGCCGGACCCTGCTCAAGTACAACGTGCCGGTGGCGATGATGGAGCTGTTCGGGATGCCGACCGACGCCGCCGACCCGGCGTCGGGCAGCAGCATGGCGCTCCCGGGCAGCCTGCACCACATGGTCCTGATCCTGCTGGTGACGGGCGCCGCGGTCGCCGCCTCGTACGTGGTGGTCGGCCGCCGGGACGTCTAGGCCGTCGCTACCGGGACGGCTAGTGCTTGGGAGCGTTGCGGGACCGCTGCACCTTGGAGGTGCGGCGGTCCTTCGCGTTCCAGCAGGCCTTGTGCCAGTGCCGGCGGTCGTCGACCCCGCCGTACTCGGGCCAGGCCACCAGGTGCGGGGTGCCCGAGGGAATCTCCTGGTCGCAGCCGGGGCAGCGGTAGCGCTTGCCCGCGGCGCTCGCGCCCGCGACGTGCCGGACCTTCCAGTCCTCGCCCTGGTACTCCTCCGTGCGCTCCAGGCCGTACCGGTCCAGGCCGCCGGGGCCCGAGCCCTGGTCCGAACGATCGGCTGGATTCTCGCCGCCCCTGGGGCGGTTGTGGCGCGGTGACACGTATACCTCACGGATGGGCGGACGGCAGTGACTTTCTCCCAGACTACGCGCAGCGAGAGCGGGTACCCGCAGGGTGGCCGAAGGACGACCACCGGACTCGGCAGCCGGTCGGCGCGACTGGCCTGACAATCCCAATAACTTTCCGGTCAGGCCGTGCCTTTGGCACGTGTCAGACGTTGTTGCCGATGAGGAAACCGGTCCACCTGGGGGAGGCCGCGTCAGCCGCGAGGAGGCTAAAGGCGATGCGCGTAGGAGCATTTGTACTGGCAGCCCAGTTCCCGGGCCAGGGACAGGGCGAGGCACTGCACCGGGCGGTGCGGACCGCCGAGGTGGCCGAGGAGGCCGGACTCGACTCGGTCTGGCTCGCCGAACACCACTTCGTCCCGTACGGGGTCTGCCCGTCGGCGGTGACCCTGGCGGCCCTGATGCTGGGCCGCACCCGGCGGCTGCGCGTGGGCACCGCGGTGAGCGTGCTGCCGAACACCCACCCGGTGGCCCTGGGCGAGCAGGCGGCCCTGCTGCACCTGGCCTCGGAGGGGCGGTTCACCCTGGGGGTCGGCCGGGGCGGTCCCTGGGTGGACCTGGAGGTCTTCGGCGGTGGGCTCGACGCGTACGAGAACCGCTTCCCGGAGGACCTGGACCTGCTGCGCCGCTGGCTGGCCGAGCCGCGCGTGGGGGCACCCGCGGCGACGGCCGGCGGCCGGGACGGCTTCCGCGAAGTGGCCGTCGTACCGCGTGCGTCGGAGGCGCTCGACGGGGACGGGACGGGGCCGGAACTGATCGTCGCCTGCACCTCCCCCCGCTCGGTACGGCTGGCCGCGGAGCGCGGACTGCCGATGCTGCTGGGCATGCACTGCGGGGACGAGGACAAGGCCGCCATGGTCGAGCTGTGGCGGCGTACGGCGCGGGCCGCGGGGCGCTCGCCGGAGGCGGGGCACGTGTCGGCCGGGGTCTGCCAGCTGGCGGACCGGACGGCGGACGCCCGCGAAACGCTGCTGAAGGCGATGCCGGGCTGGCTCAAGCAGGGCCTGGACGCGCACGTCACGGTGGACGGACGGCAGCGGGCGATGCGGGACCCGGTGGCGTACACCGAGCTCCTGTGCGACCTGCATCCCGTGGGCACGCCCGAGCTGGCGGCCGACCGGCTCGCGGCCACGTCGGAGCGTACGGGCATCACGCGGTTCGCCCTGCTGACGGAGGGATCGGGCGATCTCGCCTCCACCGAGGAGAACCTCCGGCGCCTCGGCGCCGAGGTGCTGCCCCGGCTCGGCTGAGACCAGGGCTGCCGCTCCGTTGGCACCGGAGCGGCAGCGAGGTACCGGTCGTGCGGCGATACGGTCGTACGGCCGTGCGGTGGTACGGCAGTGCGGTGGTACGGCAGTGCGGTGATGAGGTGGTGCGCAGTGCGGTGGTGCGGATCCTTCTGCTAACAGTCGCGCATTTCGGGCGACTGGTTGAGCAGCTGACCACGGATCGAAGTGAACTTGGCCAGCCGGTCGTCCACCGCGGAGTCCAGCGGGAAGACCGCTACCCGGTGGCAGTTCTGGAATGCCAGGCGCACTCCGAAGTGGCGCTGCAGCGCACCCCGTATCGCGTCACTCGCAAGGGCACGCAGCAGCTGGCCACGCGCCTGCTCGTCGGGCGGCGGCGTCTGGTTGTCGGCGAACTGTCCGCCGTCCACCTTGAGCTGGGCCACCAGCGAGCTGATCATCTCCCATGCGTAGGGCAGGGAGGTCCGGACGCAGTCGACGAAAGCGGCTTCGTCGACCTCGCCTCGCTCGGCCTGTTCGAGTAGGGCCGGTGAGACGTCGAGCGACATGGGTTCTCCTCTCGCGACTCCGGCCGATTGGGTTGCCGGAGCCTTACGGGCAGGGAGGGAGATCGCGACGCAGTGTGCACGCTTCGCAACCTCCCGCTCACCACGGTAGGCGCCCGCTGGGTACCGCACCAGGAGAATGCGCATACAACGCGCCATCCTCGAACGGGGCTTTCGGGGGCGAATCGCGTGCAGGCCTTCTCGTCGAGTAGCGTTGCCGACCATGCGTCTCGTCATTGCCCGCTGCTCCGTCGATTACGCGGGCCGGCTCACCGCCCATCTGCCCTCGGCACCCCGTCTGATCCTCGTGAAGGCCGACGGCAGTGTCTCGATCCACGCGGACGACCGAGCGTACAAACCGCTCAACTGGATGTCCCCGCCCTGCACCCTCAAGGAGGGGAGCGGCGACGACGCCGGCGTCTGGACCGTCGTCAACAAGGCGGGCGAGAAGCTCATCATCACCATGGAGGAAGTCCTCCACGACTCCTCGCACGAGCTGGGCACCGACCCGGGTCTGATCAAGGACGGGGTCGAGGCGCACCTGCAGGAGCTGCTGGCCGACCGGATCGAGACCCTCGGCGAGGGCTACACGCTGATCCGCCGCGAGTACATGACCGCGATCGGACCGGTCGACATCCTGTGCCGGGACGCCAACGGCGGGACGGTGGCGGTGGAGATCAAGCGCCGCGGCGAGATCGACGGCGTCGAACAGCTCACCCGGTACCTGGAGCTCCTGAACCGGGACCCGCACCTGGCACCCGTCAAGGGCATCTTCGCGGCCCAGGAGATCAAGCCCCAGGCCCGCGTCCTGGCGAACGACCGCGGCATGGACTGCGTCGTCCTCGACTACAACGCGATGCGCGGCATCGAGGACGACAAGCTCCGCCTGTTCTAGAGCACGACGTACGCCGCTCCGACGGCGGGCCCCGGAGGGCCTGCCGTCAGGGGGCGGCGTTCTGCGTTCCGCCCGTCTCCGCCACCGGGGGCTTCGGCTCGTCGGTCGGATCCGTCTTCGAGGGGCTCGGCGACGGGGTCGCGGACGGGCTCGGGGAAGCCGGCGGGGTGCTCACGGGCGGGGCCGAGCTCGACGCCGGCGGCGAGGTCGGGCTCGTCGGGGTCGACGACGAAGGAGTCGGCGTCGGAGTCGGCTTGCCCGAAGGGGACTTGCGCGGCGACGGGGTCGTGCCCGGTGCCTGCGCGGTCGGGGACGAGGCCTCCGGCTGCGGCGCGGGATCGCTTCCGCTCGGACCCGGAGTACTCGGCTGCGCCTCCTCCTCCGAGCTCGGGGTCGTGGAGACCGCCGGCGCCTGCGCCGGAGGCTTCTCGTCCGTGTTCATCGCCAGTGCGACCACCGTGCCCAGCACCACGGCGCCCACCGCCCCGGCCGCGGCCAGCAGCAACGGCTTGCGGCCCCGCCTCGGCTTCTGCGCGGGCAGCGGCTTGGGCGCGGGGGCCGGCTCGGGGGTGAGCGGGAAGGCGTCCTCGAACACCTCGGCCAGGGTCGCCGGCGCGACGGAGCCGGGCGGCGCCACCGCGGGCACGACCGTCGTGAAGGCCTCCGGGGGCCGCGGCGCGGCCCGCTCGGGCACGGGGCCCTCCCCGGGCAGGGCAGCGAGGGCCTTCGACAGGGTCGCCGGAGTCACCGGAGCCGCGGGAGCCACCGGAACCCCGGCAGCGGACGGCTTCCCGGGAGCACCCGGAACACCGGGAACACCGGGAACACCCGGAACCGACGGCACCCCCGCAGCACCAGCACCAGCACCAGCACCAGCACCAGCACCAGCACCAGCACCAGCACCAGCAGCCAACGAAGTCCCCGCAGCACCGGAAACGCCCGGACCGCTGCGCACCTCAGGGAACGGCATGGCCCCGGCAGGCCTGGCGGCCCCGGAAACTCCGGGTACGGGAGGAACCTGCGCAGCACCGGCGGCCCCGGGCAGTCCCGGAAGCCCGGGAGGCAGCGCGGCCCCCGCAGCCCCGGGGACCGGCGGAGCACCCGGACCGCCGAGAACCGGCGGGACGCCGGCCATGCCCGGCACGCCCGCACCACCCGGTGCCCCGGCAACCGGCGGAACACCCGCAGCAGCCACGGCACCCGCGATGCCCGACAGACCCGCCACACCCGGTATCCCCGCCACACCGGCGACACCCGCAGCCGGCCCGGCCGCCCGCGCCGCTCCCCCGGTCCCGCCACCGGCCTCGGCCGCGGTCGGCGGAGCCAGCCGCAGCGGCGGCGAGACCTGGGTCTCCGCCGCCTCCCGGTCGGTGACCAGGGCCAGCGCACGCCGTCCCGCGACGGTCCCCCGCTTGTCGGCCAGCGCACCGCGCAGCCCGGTCGAGGCCTCCAGCTCGGCCCGCGCCCGGTCGAGGCGGCCCTCGCACAGGGCCAGTACGCCCAGCTCGTGGTGGAAGTACGCCTGCTCCGCGACCTCGCCGGCCTTGCGTGCGGCCTCCGCGCCCGCGCGCAGCACCCGCTCCCAGGCCTCCCAGTGCAGGGAGGCCGCGAACGCCGGAGCCGCCGTCCGCGCCAGCAGTACCGCGGCCACCACATCGGCGCCGGCCAGCGCCGCGAGCACCGCGTCGGCCTCCGCCGCGACCCGCCCGGGGCTGACCGAGGTGTGGCCGGTCCACCAGGCGTAGTGCCGGGCGGCCGTACGGGCTTCCTCGGCCGCGGTGTCCCCGTAGCCGATGTCCTCCAGCTGTCGTGCGACCCCCGCGGCCAGCTGGTAGCGCGTCCCGACGGGGCTCAGCAGCCCGCATTCGAGGAGTTCCGCGAGGGCCGTGTCGGCGTGCGTGTCGCCGACCAGCGCGGGCAGGTGTGCGTGGTGCGGCACCTCTCCGCCCAGCGCGCAGGCGATCCGCAGCGCGGCCCGCGCCGACTCGCTGACCCGGGAGGCGAGCAGCTCCGCCGGGGCGGCGGCCTCGGCCAGCGTGGGCAGCGGCACGAAGACGGTGTCGCGCGGCTTCTCCTCGAAGACGCCGGGCTCTTCCCCGTCGTCGCCTTCGCCCTGGTCGGCGCGGTTGAGTTCGTCGCGCTGTCGCAGCAGTGCGGCCGCCTGGACGAAGCGCAGCGGCAGTCCCTCGGAGGCGAAGCTCAGGTCGCCCGCCCAGGCCGTTTCCTCGTCGGTCAGGGCCCGTCCGGTGCCCGCTTCGAGCAGGGCCACGCAGTCGGCGCGGGGCAGCCCGCCGAGGAAGACCTCTTCGAGGTGCGAGTCGTCGGAGGGGGCGCGGGTGTCGGGGGTGGCGGCCAGCAGGTAGGCGCACTCGGGCGTGGCCCGCAGCAGTTCGTCGAGGGCGGTGCCGCCCATTTCGAGGTCGTCGACGAGGACGACGGCGCCTATCTCCGCGACCCGGGCGAGGAGCCCGGAGCGGTCGGGGCGCTCGGCCGGGGCTTCGTACACGGTGGCGTACAGCGCCTGGAGCAGCTCGCCGGGCTGCTGGTGTCCTTGGGCGCAGAGCCGTACGACCCCGTCGGGGGCGAGGTCCGCGCAGGCGTCGGCGACCGCGTCGAGCAGCGCCGTGCGTCCGGATCCGGACGGTCCGGTCAGCCGTACGGAGCGGCCGCGCGCGAGGAGGCGTACGAGGCGGTCGCGCTCTTCCTCGCGGCCCAGCAGGGTCCGCGCACCGGCGGGGGCGCCCGGCGGTACGGGGGGCCGTGCGGCGGCCGCCGCGGAGGCGCGGGCGGCGGGGGTGCGCTTGACGGGGGTGGGGGCGGGCTCGCCGCCGGGGCGGTGCGTCCGGACGATCTCGCTGCCGTCGACGGGGTTCACGGTGAGGGTAAAGTCCCCGGACGTGAGCGTCACCACGCGCGCCGGCTGCTCCGCCGGCTCGGCCTGCCCCTGTGTGCTGCTCCGGTCCATGACCAAGTCCCCCGATCGCGCCGTGCGCCGTGCGCCGTCGTCCCGCCCGGCCTTCGCACGCCGCTGTCGCTACTGGTCCGGTTTCCGCCCGAACCCTAGACCGTGCCCGGCCGGAGGTGAACCGCAGGGGTGCCTTCACCACCGGACCGTTACGTTTGCGCAGGCCCTGCAAAGGAAACCGCCGCGCGTGAACCGCGTACGGGTGTCACGCGCGGGGCAGTGACTCCGCTTCCAGGCCGCCCTCGATCGCGAGGATCCGGTGCAGCCGGGTGGCCACGAGCAGCCGCTGCATCTGCGGCGGCACCCCGCGCAGGACGAGCCGCCGGCCGGTCCGGCCGGCCCGGCGGTGGGCGCCCATGATCACGCCGAGGCCCGTCGCGTCCCAGGAGTCGAGCCCGGTGAGGTCCAGCACGAGGTCGCCGTGACCGTCGTCGAGGGCGGTGTGCAGGACCGTACGGGCGTCCGCCGCGCTGCGCACGTCGAGGCGGCCCCCGACTGCGAGTTCGGCGTGGTCGCCCCTGATGTGCATGTGTACTCCCGGCAGCGCGGTACTGATTGCTTATGGTCCGACTGGTCCGTGGTCGGCAACTCTCACTGCAACTGACTGCCTCAGGGGCAGGGAAGTTGTCGACCGTGAGCGAACCGATACCTAATTCACCCCTGGGGGTGCAGGCCTTCGAACTGGTGCTCAGTGCTTGTAGAAGCCCTGACCGCTCTTGCGGCCGATGTCGCCCGCGTCGACCATGCGGCGCATCAGCTCCGGCGGCGCGAACTTCTCGTCCTGCGATTCGGTGTAGATGTTGCTGGTGGCGTGCAGCAGGATGTCGACGCCGGTGAGGTCCGCGGTGGCCAGCGGGCCCATCGCGTGCCCGAAGCCGAGCTTGCAGGCGATGTCGATGTCCTCGGCCGACGCGACGCCCGATTCGTACAGCTTCGCGGCTTCGACGACCAGGGCGGAGATGAGACGGGTCGTCACGAATCCGGCGACGTCGCGGTTGACGACGATGCAGGTCTTGCCGACGGACTCGGCGAACGCCCGGGTGGTGGCGAGGGTTTCGTCGCTCGTCTTGTAGCCGCGCACGAGCTCGCACAGCTGCATCATCGGGACCGGCGAGAAGAAGTGCGCGCCGACGACCCGCTCCGGACGCTCCGTCACGGCCGCGATCTTGGTGATCGGGATGGCGGAGGTGTTGGAGGCGAGGATCGCATCCTCGCGCACGAGCTTGTCGAGCGCGCGGAAGATCTCGTGCTTGACCTCGAGCTTCTCGAAGACGGCCTCGACGACGATGTCGGCGTCGGCGACCGCTTCCAGCTCGGTGCTCGTGGTGATGCGGGCGAGCGCCGCCTCGGCGTCCTCGGCCGTCAGCTTGCCCTTGGCGACGAACCGGTCGTAGGAGGCCTTGATCCCGTCGGTGCCGCGGGTCAGGGCGGCATCGGTGACATCGCGCAGTACGACGTCCCAACCCGCCTGAGCAGAGACCTGCGCGATTCCGGAACCCATCAGTCCGGCACCGATGACGGCGAGCTTCCCAGCCACTGCACACCCCACGTTCTTCTCTGGACACGGCCTCGGATACGGCACAGCCTCGTTCGTTCTCCGGCGGAGACTAGCGTCCACGAGGGGCCCAGTGACCGCGAAGTAACACGCGTCACGTCTCAGATGACGGACATCACACCGGGACGGCCCAGCAGTGCGCCGGGGGGCCGCAGTTGACCGCCACTAGGGTGGCGGCATGGTGAACCTCACGCGCATCTACACCCGCACCGGCGACAAGGGCACGACCGCGCTCGGCGACATGAGCCGCACGGCCAAGACCGATCTGCGGATCTCCGCGTACGCCGACGCCAACGAGGCCAACGCGGCCATCGGGACGGCCATCGCTCTCGGCTCGCTGCCCGCCGATGTCGTGAAGGTCCTGGTCCGTGTGCAGAACGACCTGTTCGACGTGGGCGCCGACCTCTGCACCCCGGTTGCCGAGAATCCCGAGTACCCGCCGCTGCGCGTCGAGCAGTTCTACGTGGACAAACTGGAGGCTGACTGCGACCTCTTCAACGGCGAACTGGAGAAGCTCCGCAGCTTCATCCTCCCCGGCGGCACCCCCGGCGCGGCCCTCCTGCACCAGGCCTGCACGGTGGTCCGGCGCGCCGAGCGCTCCACGTGGTCGGCCCTGGAGGCACACGGCGAGGTCATGAACCCGCTGACGGCCACCTACCTCAACCGCCTCTCCGACCTCCTCTTCATCCTGGCCCGCACGGCCAACAAGGAGATCGGCGACGTCCTGTGGGTCCCGGGCGGCGAGCGCTAGAGCCAGACCCGGGGGGCGGACGGCACTTTGACGACAGTTGCTAGGACGCGTCCACCGAGTCGCGCACGGCGGACTTCGCCGGTGCCCGCTTCGGCCACACCGTGTAGGTGACGGCGATCAGGGCGTGGATGCCGACCACCCGCAGGGCCGTGAGCTGCCATCCGCGCAGCACCGCGGTGTCGCCCGAGCCGCCGACGTACCAGATCGCGGCCTGGAGCAGGCCGGCCGCGACGGCCGCCGCGAGGAGGGTCCGCGCGACCAGCTTCCACTCGTGGAGGGCCCTCGCCCCGCCGTGACCGGCGCCGGCCGGCTTCGGACCCCCGGCCAGCCGGTACGCGGCGTGGCCGTCGAGCCAGCGCACGGTGTAGTGCCCGTAGGCGACGGTGTAGCCGAGGTACAGCGCGGCGAGTCCGTGCTTCCAGTCCGGCTCGGCGCCGCCGCGCAGGTCCACCGCGGTGGCCGCCAGCAGGGTCAGCTCCAGGAGCGGCTCGCACAGCAGGACGGCGGCGCCGGTCCTCGGCATCTTCGCGAGGTAGCGCAGGGCCAGGCCGCCGGCGAGCAGGACCCAGAAGCCGATTTCACAGGCGATGATCAGGGTGACGAGCACGGGAGTCTCCGTTCCTGCGGTGGGGAGGATGCCTCCAGCTTGCCGTCCGGTGCGCGCCGTTTCCTCGTCGCCAGTGACGAATGCCGCGGGGGCCGCCTGCATCCTTCGATGTACGGGCCGGTCCGAAAAGGCGGCCTCGATGGCGACGCCCGGCCCGGCCGCAGCCTGTTGGATGGGGCTCGTGACCTTGAAGATCCCGCCACCGCACCGCCACGACGTGCTGCTCGCCGTGATCAGCGTGGCCGCCGGCCTGCTCCTGTGGTCGCTCGGGGTGCACAGCTCCCCCACCCGGGACCTGCTCCCGGCTTGGGCCGCCCTGGTGCCGCTCCTCGCGCTGGGCGCGATGGAGCTGCTGCGCCGCAGCAGGCCCCGGGTGACCCTGGCGGTCGGTACGGCGGGGCTGATCGCCGACCAGTTCACCGTGGGGAACCTGGCCACCGTCCTGATCTTCACCGACCTGATGTACGCGGCCGTGGTCTACGGCACACCGGCCTTGGCCCGCCGCCTCCCGGTCCAGACCGGCCTGATCACCATCGCCGTGACCATCGCCTCCGTGGCCTGGCTGCGGACCCCGCAGGCCCTGTTGATCGGCGTGGTCACGGGCATCGTCAGCTTCGGCCCGGCGCTGACCGGGGCCACCCTGCGCAACCACCGCGAGGCCGCCATCGCCTCCCGGCTGCGCGCCGAGCAGACCGCGCTGCTGGCCGAAATGGACCGGTCGCAGGCGGTGGTCGCCGAGCGGGCGCGGATGGCCCGGGAGCTGCACGACATGGTGGCCAACCACCTCTCCGCCATCGCCATCCACTCCACCGCCGCGCTCTCCATCGACTCCCCCGCCACCAGCCGCGAGGCGCTCGGGGTGATCCGGGAGAACAGCGTCCAGGGACTGGCCGAGATGCGCCGCCTGATCGGGCTGCTGCGGGACGCGGGCGCCGGGCAGGAGGCCGTCGCCACGCCCTCGCTGGACGGGCTGGACGCCCTGCTGGAGCAGGCCCGGACGAACGGGGCCGCGAGCGGGCTGGACTTCGTGCTCCTCGACGACCGGCCGTCCGGGCAGCCCCTGCCCGCTCCGGTGGAGCTGGCGGCGTACCGGATCGTCCAGGAGTCGCTGACCAACGCCCTCAAGCACGCCGCTCCGGGCACGGTCACCGTCCGCCTGGCCCGGGACCGCGCCACGGGCGGCGGCCGGGGCGGGGCGCTGCACGTCGGGGTCGACTCCCCCTACGGGGAGCGCCCCGGCCCCCGCGCGCCCGGCTCCGGAGCCGGGCTGATCGGCATGCGCGAGCGGACGGAACTGCTGGGCGGGGCATTCGAAGCGGGCCGCGCGGACGCGGTCTGGCGGGTCCGGGCGACACTGCCCGTGGACGAGGAAGAAGGGGCGGTACGGGCATGACGATCAGGGTCGTGGTGGCGGAGGACCAGAGCGCGGTACGGGCCGGGCTGGTCCTGATCCTGCGCAGCGCCGGCGACATCGAGGTGGCGGGCGAGGCCGCGGACGGGGAGGAGGCCGTGCGCCTGGCCCGCGAGCTGCGGCCCGATCTGGTGCTCATGGACGTCCAGATGCCGCGCCTGGACGGGGTCTCGGCGACCCGTCAGGTGGTCGCGGAGGGTCTGGCCGACGTCCTCGTGCTCACCACCTTCGACCTGGACGAGTACGTCTTCGGCGCGCTGCGCGCGGGTGCGTCGGGCTTCCTCCTGAAGGACGCGGACGCGGCGCAGCTGATCGCGGCGGTACGGACCGTCGCGCGCGGGGAGGGCCTGATCGCCCCGGCGGTGACCCGCCGGCTGATCGCGGAGTTCGCGGATCCGCGGCCCGTACGGGTCCCGGTACCGGCGGCGGTGGAGTCGCTGACCCCGCGCGAGCGGGAGGTGCTGGGGTGCCTGGGCGAGGGGCTGTCGAACGCGGAGATCGCGGTGCGCCTGGAGATGGCGGAGGCGACGGCGAAGACCCACGTCAGCCGGGTGCTGGCCAAACTGGAGCTGCGCAGCCGGGTTCAAGCCGCAGTGCTGGCACAGGAGTTGGGGCTCTAGCCGGATCCGGCCGGAAATTCATCAGAGGTTGCTATGGGAGGTCTGGACCTCTTGACGGTTGGTCCAGACCTTTCTACTCTCACGCACAACTGTGGTGAGCGTGCCATGACAAAACGTCATACGGCGCACTCACGGGCGGCGCAGGTCCCACCCCCATGCAGCGGCCGGCCCCACGGCCGCTGCGGACCTCGGAGGAGCACCCTTGAGCACAGCACCCCCACGACGCGCACCGCTGTTTCGAAGAGTGGCGGCCGCACTGGCCGTCCTCACCCTGCCCCTCGCCGGACTGGTCGCCATCGCCGGTCCCGCCGAGGCGGCCGCCTCGGCCACCGCGACGTACACCAAGGTCTCCGACTGGGGCTCCGGCTTCGAGGGCAAGTGGACGGTGAAGAACACCGGCACGACCACCCTCAGCAGCTGGGCCGTGGAGTGGGACTACCCGGCCGGCACCGCCGTCACCTCCGCCTGGGACGCCACCGTCACCAGCTCGGGCACCCACTGGACCGGCAAGAACCTCGGCTGGAACGGCACCCTCGCCCCGGGCGCCACCGTCAGCTTCGGCTTCAACGGCACCGGCTCGGGCGCCCCCAGCGGCTGCAAGATCAACGGCGGCACCTGCGACGGCGGCACCACCCCCACCGACAACCCGCCCACCGCCCCCGGCACCCCCACGGCCAGCGGCGTCACGGACACCGGGCTGACCCTCGGCTGGGCCGCGGCCACCGACGACAAGGGCATCAAGAACTACGACGTCTTCCGCGGCGGCGCCAAGATCGCCACCGTGACCGGCACCTCGTACACCGACTCGGGCCTGACCAAGGGCACGTCCTACAGCTACACGGTCACCGCCCGCGACACCATCGACCAGACCGGCCCCTCCTCCGGCGCCCTCTCGGTGACCACCACCGGCGGCGGCGGTACGGATCCCGGCGACCCCGGCACCCCGGGCTCCGCGGTCAAGCTCGGCTACTTCACGAACTGGGGCGTCTACCAGCGCAACTACCACGTGAAGAACCTGGTCACCTCCGGCACCGCCGCGAAGATCACGCACATCAACTACGCCTTCGGCAACGTCCAGGGCGGCAAGTGCACGATCGGTGACGCCTACGCCGACTACCAGAAGACCTACGACGCCGGCTCCAGCGTCTCCGGCACCGCCGACACCTGGGACCAGCCCGTCGCGGGCAACTTCAACCAGCTGCGCCAGCTGAAGAAGAAGTACCCGAACATCAAGGTCCTCTACTCCTTCGGCGGCTGGACCTGGTCCGGCGGCTTCGGCCAGGCCGCGGCCAACCCCGCCGCCTTCGCCCAGTCCTGCTACGACCTGGTCGAGGACCCGCGCTGGGCCGACGTCTTCGACGGCATCGACATCGACTGGGAGTACCCGAACGCCTGCGGCCTGTCCTGCGACACCAGCGGGGCCGCCTCCCTGAAGAACGTCCTGTCCGCGCTGCGCACCAAGTTCGGCAGCAGCAACCTGGTCACCGCCGCCATCTCCGCCGACGGCTCCAACGGCGGCAAGCTCGACCTCGCCGACTACGCGGGCGCCGCCCAGTACGTCGACTTCTACAACGTCATGACGTACGACTTCTTCGGCGCGTGGGACGCCAAGGGCCCGACCGCCCCGCACTCCCCGCTCACCTCGTACACCGGCATCCCGATCGCCGGCTTCAACTCCGAGGCCGCCATCACCAAGCTCAAGGGCAAGGGCATCGCCGGTTCGAAGCTCAACCTCGGCATCGGCTTCTACGGCCGCGGCTGGACCGGCGTCACCCAGGCCACCCCCGGCGGCACCGCCACCGGCCCGGCCCCGGGCACCTACGAGCAGGGCATCGAGGACTACAAGGTCCTCAAGGGCAGCTGCCCGTCGACCGGCACCATCGCCGGCACGGCGTACGCCAAGTGCGGCAGCAACTGGTGGAGCTACGACACCCCCGCCACCATCGCCTCGAAGATGACCTGGACCAAGCAGCAGGGTCTCCGGGGAGCCTTCTACTGGGAGTTCAGCGGCGACACCGCGAACGGCGAACTGGCCCAGGCGGTCCACGCCGGCCTCTCGTAACCGCTGACCGCACCGCCCGGTGAAAGACGAAGCCGGGGAGACGGGGTCCGCCCCCCGTCTCCCCGGCTTCCTCATGTCCTACGAGGCCTGCGGCCCTCAGGCCACGTTCACCCGTTGCCCGGGCGGAGCCGCCTCCAGCCAGGCCAGGAAACCGGTCAGCGCGTCATCGCTCATCGCCAGCTCCAGGCGGGTACCGCGGTGCGCACAGCAGAGCACGACGGCGTCGGAGAGCAGGGCCAGCTCCTCCTCGCCCTCGGGCGCACGGCGGGCGATGACCTCGATGGAGGACCGCTCCAGCAGCCGGCGCGGCCGCGGGGAGTAGCTGAAGACGCGGAACCAGTCGATGCGGTCACCGCTGTAGCGCGCGACCCCGTACACCCAGCCCTTGCCGGAGACGTCCGGTTCCTCGGACACCCCCCAGCGCATGCTGCAGTCGAAGGTGCCGCCGGAGCGCTGGATCAGCCTGCGGCGCAGACCGAACACGAACAGCCCGATCACCACCACGGCGACTACGACCAGGCCGCTCACAAGCAGAGCGAGGAGCATCTTTCACCGACCTCCTCGCTCATCGAATACCAACTACGAAAAACGACCTGCATCGCCTCAGCCGCGACCCGGTCCGGAAAATTCCGGAACAGGCCGCGGCTGAGGTTTGAAACTCTTACCAGTACCGGGACTCAGCGCCCCGAAACCGCGCGCAGCCGGACATCGGCGCGACGCTCGGAGACCGAATCGGTATCCGCCTTCGCGCGCTCCAGTGCCCGCTCCGCCCGCTCGACATCGATCTCGTCGGCAAGCTCGGCGATCTCGGCCAGCAGCGACAACTTGTTGTCCGCGAACGAGATGAATCCGCCGTGCACCGCGGCGACAACAGTGTTGCCCCCGACGGTACGGATGGTCACCGGGCCCGATTCCAGCACACCGAGAAGCGGCTGGTGACCGGGCATGACGCCGATGTCGCCGGACGTGGTGCGGGCGACAACCAGGGTGGCCTCGCCGGACCAGACATTCCGGTCCGCCGCGACCAGCTCGACGTGCAGCTCAGCAGCCATGGTGGCTCCTCGGGTCACCACCCGGCGGGATGGCCGCCGGGTGTTGGGTCAAATTCTAATGGGCGTGAGGAGAGGGACGGGACACACCCGCCCCTCTCCGTCAGTCAGCTGTGCTCACGGATGAGCGCGGCTTCAGGAGACGCCCAGCTCCTTGGCGTTGGCCTTGAGGTCCTCAATGCCACCGCACAGGAAGAACGCCTGCTCGGGGAAGTGGTCGTAGTCTCCGTCGCAGATCGCGTTGAAGGCCACGATCGACTCGTCGAGCGGAACGTCCGAACCGTCGACGCCGGTGAACTGCTTGGCGACGTGCGTGTTCTGCGACAGGAAGCGCTCGACACGACGGGCACGGTGGACAACGAGCTTGTCCTCCTCGCCCAGCTCGTCGATACCGAGGATCGCGATGATGTCCTGGAGGTCCTTGTACTTCTGCAGGATCCCCTTGACGCGCATCGCCGTGGCGTAGTGGTCCGCCGCGATGTACCGCGGGTCGAGGATGCGGGACGTCGAGTCCAGCGGGTCCACGGCCGGGTAGATGCCCTTCTCGGAGATCGGACGGGAAAGAACCGTCGTCGCGTCGAGGTGGGCGAAGGTGGTGGCCGGCGCCGGGTCGGTCAGGTCGTCCGCGGGGACGTAGATCGCCTGCATCGAGGTGATCGAGTGACCACGGGTCGAGGTGATGCGCTCCTGCAGCAGACCCATCTCGTCAGCCAGGTTCGGCTGGTAACCCACGGCGGACGGCATGCGGCCCAGAAGGGTCGACACCTCCGAACCGGCCTGGGTGTAACGGAAGATGTTGTCGATGAAGAAGAGCACGTCCTGCTTCTGCACATCGCGGAAGTACTCCGCCATGGTCAGACCGGCCAGCGCGACGCGAAGACGCGTGCCCGGGGGCTCGTCCATCTGACCGAAGACGAGCGCCGTCTTGTCGATGACGCCGGACTCGGCCATTTCCTCGATGAGGTCGTTGCCCTCACGGGTACGCTCACCGACGCCCGCGAAGACCGACACACCGTCGTGGTTGTTGGCGACGCGGTAGATCATTTCCTGGATCAGAACGGTCTTGCCGACACCGGCACCACCGAACAGACCGATCTTTCCACCCTTGACGTACGGGGTGAGAAGGTCGATGACCTTGACGCCGGTCTCGAACATCTCGGTCTTCGACTCGAGCTCGTCGAAGCGGGGCGCCTTGCGGTGGATCGGCCAGCGCTCGGTGACGTTGGCGTTCTCCTCCGGGTAGTTCAGCACCTCACCGAGGGTGTTGAACACCTTGCCCTTGGTGAAGTCACCGACGGGGACGGTGATGCCCTCGCCCGTGTTGACCACCGTGGCCTGGCGGACCAGACCGTCGGTGGGCTGCATGGAGATGGTGCGGACCAGGCCGTCACCCAGGTGCTGGGCGACTTCCAGGGTCAGCGTCTTCAGCTCGCCGTCCTGGGCCGGGTCGGCCACCTGGACCTTCAGCGCGTTGTAGATCTCGGGCATGGCGTCGACGGGGAACTCCACGTCGACGACCGGGCCGATGACCCGGGCGACGCGGCCCGTGGCGGCGGCCGTCTCAACAGTGGTCGTCATTACTTGTCACTCCCCGCGGTCGCGTCTGCCATGGCGCTGGCGCCACCGACGATCTCGCTGATTTCCTGGGTGATTTCGGCCTGGCGGGCCGCGTTGGCAAGCCGGGAGAGGCTCTTGATGAGATCCCCGGCGTTGTCGGTGGCCGACTTCATCGCGCGGCGGCGGGCGGCGTGCTCGGAAGCGGCCGACTGCAGCAGTGCGTTGTAGATGCGGCTCTCGACGTAGCGCGGCAGGAGGGCGTCGAGGACGTCCTCCGCCGACGGCTCGAAGTCGAACAGCGGAAGGATCTCGCCCTTCGCGCCGGTCTCCTCTTCCACCTTGTCGAGGCTGAGCGGCAGCATCCGGCCGTCCACCGCGTTCTGCGTCATCATCGACACGAATTCCGTGTAGACGATGTGCAGCTCGTCGACGCCGCCCTCGGCCGTAACCGTCTGGATGGCCTCGATCAGCGGCGCCGCGACGCGCTTGGCGTCGGCGTAGGCCGGGCTGTCGGTGAAGCCGGTCCACGACTCCGCGACCTTGCGCTCACGGAAGCCGTAGTAGGCGACACCCTTGCGGCCGACGATGTACGTGTCGACCTCCTTGCCCTCGCCGCGCAGCCGCTCGGTGAGCCGCTCCGCCTGCTTGAGGGCGTTCGAGGAGTAGCCGCCGGCCAGACCGCGGTCGCTCGTGATGAGCAGGACCGCGGCACGCGCCGGTGCCTCGACCTCGGTGGTCAGGGCGTGCTTGGTGTTCGAGCCGGTCGCCACCGCGGTCACCGCACGGGTGAGCTCGGTCGCGTAGGGCATCGATGCCGCCACCTTGCGCTGCGCCTTGACGATGCGCGAGGCGGCGATCATTTCCATCGCCTTAGTGATCTTCTTGGTCGCCGTGACGGCACGGATGCGACGCTTGTAGACCCGGAGCTGCGCTCCCATGAGTCAGGTCCCTTCCGTCGTCACTTGGAGACGTTGACGGCCGGCGCGTCCTCGCCCAGGAGCTTGCCGTCCGAGGTCTCGAAGCCGCGCTTGAAGTCGGCAATGGCGTCACCGATGGAGGTGAGCGTGTCGTCCGACATCTTGCCGCCGTCCGCGATGGAGGTGAGGAGGTCCTTGCGCGAAACGCGCAGGTGCTCCAGCAGCTCCGACTCGAAGCGACGGATGTCGTTGACCGGGACGTCGTCCATCTTGCCGGTGGTGCCGGCCCAGACGGAGATGACCTGCTCCTCGACGGGCATCGGCTGGTACTGGCCCTGCTTCAGCAGTTCCACCAGACGCTTGCCGCGCTCCAGCGAGGACTTCGAAGCGGCGTCCAGGTCCGAACCGAAGGCGGCGAACGCCTCCAGCTCACGGTACTGGGCGAGGTCCAGGCGCAGACGGCCGGAAACCTGCTTCATGGCCTTGTGCTGGGCCGAGCCACCGACGCGGGAGACCGAGATACCGACGTTCAGCGCCGGGCGCTGGCCCGCGTTGAACAGGTCGGACTCAAGGAAGCACTGGCCGTCGGTGATGGAGATGACGTTGGTCGGGATGAACGCCGACACGTCGTTCGCCTTGGTCTCGACGATCGGCAGACCGGTCATCGAACCGGCACCCATGGCGTCGGAGAGCTTGGCGCAACGCTCCAGCAGACGCGAGTGCAGGTAGAAGACGTCGCCCGGGTAGGCCTCGCGGCCCGGCGGACGGCGCAGCAGCAGCGACACGGCGCGGTAGGCGTCGGCCTGCTTCGACAGGTCATCGAAGATGATCAGGACGTGCTTGCCGGCGTACATCCAGTGCTGGCCGATGGCCGAACCGGTGTACGGGGCCAGGTACTTGAAGCCGGCCGGGTCGGACGCCGGGGCGGCGACGATCGTCGTGTACTCGAGCGCACCGGCGTCTTCCAGGGCGCCGCGAACGGACGCGATGGTCGAGCCCTTCTGGCCGATGGCGACGTAGATGCAGCGAACCTGCTTGTTCACGTCGCCCGAGCGCCAGTTGTCGCGCTGGTTGATGATCGTGTCGACGGCAAGAGCGGTCTTGCCGGTCTGACGGTCACCGATGATCAGCTGACGCTGACCACGGCCGACCGGCACCATCGCGTCGATGGCCTTGTAGCCGGTCTGCATCGGCTCGTGGACCGACTTGCGGACCATGACGCCGGGGGCCTGCAGCTCGAGGGCGCGGCGGCCCTCGGTCGCGATCTCGCCGAGGCCGTCGATCGGGTTGCCGAGCGGGTCGACAACGCGGCCGAGGTAACCCTCGCCGACGCCGACGGAGAGCACCTCACCGGTGCGCTGCACCGGCTGGCCCTCCTCGATACCGCTGAACTCGCCGAGGACGACCGCACCGATCTCGCGCTCGTCGAGGTTCAGGGCGAGACCGAGGGTTCCGTCCTCGAACTTCAGCAGTTCGTTCGCCATGGCGGAGGGCAGGCCCTCCACCTTCGCGATGCCGTCGCCGGCAACGCTGACCGTTCCGACCTCCTCGCGCGAGGCCGCGTCCGGCTGGTACGACTGGACAAAGTTCTCCAGTGCGTCCCGGATCTCCTCCGGCCGGATCGTGAGCTCCGCCATCTGGGTTCCCTGCTCTCCTTGTTGGGCCTGAAGCTTCTTAGGGGTCTGGGGGCGACCCCCAGGAATCTTCTGCAAGTTCTGCACGGCCCAACCGGGCCGCTAGGAATGCTTCGTACTAATTTGTGGCTGGTCAGCCGGCCATGCGGCGCGACGCCTCGGCGATGCGGTCCGCGATGGTGCCGTCGATGACCTCGTCGCCGACCCGCACCGAGATCCCGCCGAGGACCGTGGGGTCCACGTCGAGGTTCAGGTGCATCGGGCGGCCGTACAGCTTGGCCAGCACCGCGCCGAGACGCTGCTTCTGGACGTCGCTGAGCGGAACCGCGGTGGTCACGGTGGCGACCATGCGGCCACGACGCTCGGCGGCGACCTTGGAAAGGGACTCGAGGCCCGCTTCCAGGCTACGTCCACGCGGGTGCGTGACGAGACGCGTGACCAGCCGCTCGGTGACGGCGTTCGCCTTGCCGCCGAGCAGGCTGCGGAGCAGCTGGCTCTTGGCGGCGACGGTGGCCGACCGGTCGGTCAGTGCTGCGCGCAGCTCGGTGTTCGAGGTGACGATCCGGCCGAAGCGGAACAGCTCGTCCTCGACGTCGTCGAGTCCGCCGGCGGCCTGGGCCGCCGTGAGGTCGGCGGTGGCCGCCAGGACCTCGAGCGAGTCCACCAGGTCACGGGACTGCGACCAGCGGGACCGGACCATGCCGGACACCAGGTCGAGGGTTTCCCCGCCCACCTGGCCGCCGAGCAGACGGCCGGCCAGCTCGGCCTTGGCCTCGCCGGACTGCGCCGGGTCCGTGATGACCCGACGCAGCGAGACCTCACGGTCGAGCAGCGCGGTGACGGCCGCCAGCTCGCCGGCGAGCTTCGCCGCGTCGACGGACGTGTTGTCCGTCAGCGCGTCGAGACGCTCGCGGGCGGTGGCCAGCGCGTCGCGGCTCGCTCCGTTCATCGGGCGGCCTCGGCCTTCTCCTCAAGCTCGCTGAGGAAGCGGTCGATCGTGCGGCTCTGCCGGGCGTGGTCCTCGAGGGACTCGCCTACGAGCTTTCCGGCCAGGTCGGTGGCAAGCTTGCCGACGTCCTGACGGAGCGCCGAAGAGGCTGCCTTGCGGTCGGCCGCAATCTGGGCGTGACCGGCAGCGATGATCTCCTCACGCTGCCGCTGGCCCTCTGCGCGCAGTTCTTCCTTGAGCGCAGTGCCCTGCTCCAGAGCGTCCTGGCGCAGGCGAGCGGCCTCGTGCCGGGCTTCGGCGAGCTGAGCCTTGTACTGCTCCAGCACGCTCTGAGCCTCGGTCTGAGCGGCCTCAGCCTTTTCGATACCGCCTTCGATCGCCTCGCGGCGCTCGTCCAGAACCTTGTTGATGTTCGGGAGGAGCTTCTTCGCGAGGAAACCGAAGACGATGACGAAGGCGATCAGACCGATGACGAGCTCGGGGATCGGCGGAATGAGGGGGTTTTCCCCGCCCTCAGCCGCGAGAACCAGGAGGTTCACATCAGTGCCTTTCGTCGATTCGGACTAGTCGTGGAGTTCGTCTTAGTAGACGAACGGCATGACGAGACCGATGAGGGCGAGCGCCTCACAGAACGCGAAGCCGAGGATCTGGTTGGCGCGGATCAGACCGGCAGCCTCGGGCTGACGGGCAAGAGCCTGCGTGCCGTTACCGAAGATGATGCCGACGCCGACACCCGGGCCGATGGCCGCGAGACCGTAGCCGACAGAGCTGAGGGAACCGGTGACGCCTTCGGCGGCAGCGAGGATCTGGGACATGCCAGTTCTTCCTTCTCTTTCATGGACCGGTGGGGGTTGGCCACCGGACGATTCGGGGGGATTGCAGGAACGAGCGGTCGCTCAGTGGTGCTCGGCGAGCGCGCCCTGCAGGAAGCTGCAGGCCAGGAGGACGAAGACGTACGCCTGGACAGCCTGGATAAAGAGTTCGAACGCGGTCATCACGATGACCATGACGAACGAGACGCCCGCGTAAGCGATGCCGATCCCGTTCAGCAGGTACCAGCTGGCGATGGTGAACAGCAGCAGCAGGGTGTGGCCGGCGAACATGTTCGCGAACAGTCGGACCGCGTGGGTGAAGGGGCGGACGATGACGTTCGAGAAGAACTCGATGACCATGACCAGCGGGAGAACCGGGCCGAGCGACTTGTCGTAGCCCGTCAGGTTCTTGAAACCGCCGACGAAGCCGTGACGCTTGAACGTCACGCTCATCCAGATCACGTAGACGATCAGCGCGAGGCCGACCGGGTACGAGAAGATCGCCGTCACCGGGAACTGGGCGATCGGAATGATCGACCAGAGGTTCAGGATCCAGACGAAGAAGAACAGCGAGACCATGAAGGGGACGTACTTCTCGCCCTCCTTCTTGCCGAGCGTCTCGTAGACGATGCCGCGGCGCACGAAGTCGTAGCCGGCTTCAGCGACCATCTGCAGCTTGCCCGGGACGACCTTCGGCTTGCGGAAGGCTGCCCAGAAGAAGGCGACGATGACGACCGTGCCGAGCAGGGCGAGCAGCATCGTCTTGTTGAAGTACGCGTTGCTGTCACCGTCCCCGAAGATCGGCTGGAACAGGAACGAGTGCAGGCCGGGAGCCGGGAATCCACAACCGTCGAAGATGTGGCAATCGGTCTCGAAGGCGAGCACCGTCGTCGGGTCAGCACTCACCGCGGGCTCCTTCAGCGTGGCGCATAGGTACGGCAACCTCGTTGTGTCGGCGCGGCGGACAGCCGCTGTTCGGCACTGGACTGGTGTAACGGGTGTGGTGGCGGCGGTCGAGTATCGAGCCTCGCGATGGGACAGGCGTCAGCTCTGATACCCGCGCCCGCATTGCCACAGTTGAAACCGGACGATAGCAGCATCCCGAACGCGTACTTATTCCGCCCCTACCCCTCACGGCTTCTGGCCCGAATTTCCGGGCTTGTCGCCCTTCATCGAGTCAGGTTCGACGTAGAGGATCTTGGCCTTCATATGAGCACGCGCCTGTGCGGCGATCCACACCAGGGTGGCGACGACGAGCGTGATGGCGAAGGCCCGGGGATTGAACAGGGTCGTGTTCTTGAACACGGCGAGAAAGACGAAGAGCAGCAGGATCTGGACCGTGTAGAGCATGAGCCCCATGGCCTGGAACAGGTGCGGAAGCGATTTCGCCGTGCGCTGCAGTACGAGGAATCCGATGCCCATGAACAGCATCACCACCAGCGTTGCGACGACGGCGCCCAGGGCCCCCTTGCCACCGGCGACGATCCCACTGATGACGGCGGCGAGAGCGCCGGCGGCAGCCGTGGGAACGGCGGATTGCAGGAGGGATCGGACGTCATCTGACCGCATGGCGGTTTGCTCCGCGTGATGGTGGGGGCACAGGGACTCGTACATGACGAGCGTAGACCCGGTCCGAGAGGGAACCTCGGGCCAATGGACCGTCGCACTACGGTCCTTCGGCTCTGTCGCCGGGTTTAGTGAACGGTATCACAAAGTATTTGATGAGAGCTTTACTCGGAGGGTGTGCCGACTGTCACACATGAGAGTGACCCTGCGCGTGTGTGCGCGACAGCCAAGTGGGTTGTCTGGTAAAGGGGGTTCATGTCCGACATGTGTGCGGGACGTCAGCGCGAGGAGCCGGCCTTACGCCGGTCGGGGAAGCGCGAACGGGGGCCAATGGCGGTCGCCCCGTTGACGCCGGACACACCCGCCGCGATCGGGCGGACGGGCTCCGGCTCCGCGGCGGCATCGTCCTGCAGGGCTGCCTCGGCGGCCCGTTCGGCGTGCCGGTAGCGCGGCGGGACCAGTCGCTCCGCCCACTGCGGGGCCCTCGGGGTGAAGCGCGGCAGCAGGAGCAGCAGTAGGCCCACGGCGCTCAGCCCGGAGATGGCGAGCACGATCCACATCGAGGCGGAATGCACGGAATACGTCACCGTGCCGAAGGCGATCAACCCTGACCAGAAGTACATGATGAGCACGGCCCGGCTGTGCGAATGCCCGAGTTCCAGAAGCCGGTGGTGGAGGTGTCCGCGGTCGGCGGCGAAGGGCGACTGGCCCTTCCAGGTGCGCCGCACGATGGCGAGGACCAGGTCCGTCATCGGGATCGCGATGATCGTGAGCGGCAGGATCAGCGGGATGAAGACCGGCAGCATCGCGTGGGTCGCGTTGCGCTCGCCGCCGACGAACAGCGCCATCGCGTCCGGGTCCACCTGTCCGGTGACGGAGATGGCGGAAGCGGCCAGCACCAGGCCGATGAGCATCGAGCCGGAGTCGCCCATGAAGATCCGGGCGGGGTGCATGTTGTGCGGCAGGAACCCGAGGCACATGCCCATCAGGATGGCGGCGAAGAGGGTGGCGGGCGCGGCCGCCTCGATCCCGTAGCCGAACCAGATCCGGTACGCGTAGAGGAAGAACGCACAGGTCGCGATGCAGACCATGCCGGCGGCGAGGCCGTCGAGGCCGTCCACGAAGTTCACCGCGTTGATGGTGATCACCACGAGGGCCACGGTCAGCAGGTTGCCCTGCCAGGGGGTGAGCGAGACCGAGCCGATGCCGGGGACCGGGATCCACAGGATGGTCAGGCCCTGCATGCACATCACGCCGGCGGAGATCATCTGGGCGCCGAGCTTGATCAGGGCGTCGAGCTCGAACTTGTCGTCGAGCACGCCGACCAGCCAGATCAGGGCCGCCCCGGAGAGCAGGGCCCGGGGCTCGTTCGACAGCTCGAAGACCCCGTTGAGGTTCTTCAGGTGGTCCGCGACGAGCAGGCCCGCGCACAGTCCGCCGAACATCGCGATGCCGCCGAGCCGCGGCGTGGGCTCCCGGTGCACGTCGCGGGCACGGATCTCCGGCATCGCGCCCACGGCGATCGCGAACTTCCGCACGGGCCCGGTGAGTAGATAAGTCACCGCGACCGTGACGCAAAGCGTCAGCAGATATTCACGCACGGGCTGCCCCAGATGTTTCGCCGGCCATCTCAGCCCCACACACTAGCTGCGATGTACTCACTGTCGGGGACGCGCAGGGGCGGTATCCCGGTTGCGGTACGTCGCACTTGCCCCGCTTAAACCCCATACGGCGGAAAACTGACCACCAGCTCGTTGACTTCGCTACGGATCTTCGCGGGCTCCCCGCCGCTCAGCGCGGCCGTGAACAGCGCGGCGATCCGGCCCATCTCCGCCTCCCCCATGCCCTGCGTGGACACCGCCGCGGTACCCAGGCGGATCCCGCGCTGGTCACCGTAGGGCAGGGCGCAGGTGTCCAGCACGATGCCGGCGGCGGCCAGCCGGCCGCGGGCGCCCGCGCCGTCGAGGCCCAGCGGCGCCGGGTCGGCGGTGATCAGGTGGGTGTCGGTCCCGCCGGTCGTGATCCCGAACCCGCGGGCGGCGAGCGCGTCGGCCAGGGCGCGGCCGTTGGCGACCACCCGGTGCGCGTAGGAGGTGAAGGCGGGCCCGGCCGCCTCGCCGAAGGCCACGGCCTTGGCGGCGATGCTGTGCATCTGCGGGCCGCCCTGGGTGAAGGGGAACACCGCCCGGTCGATCCGCTCCGCGAACTCGGCCCCGCACAGGATCATGCCGCCGCGCGGACCCCGGAGCACCTTGTGGGTGGTGGCCACGACGATGTCGGCGTAGGGCACGGGGCTGGGGGCGGCCCCGCCGGCCACGAGGCCGATGGGGTGGGCGGCGTCGGCGATCAGGAAGGCCCCGACCTCGTCGGCGATCTCCCGGAACACCGAGTACTCGGGGTGCCGCGGATAGGAGATGGACCCGCACACGATGGCCTTGGGCCGGTGCTCGTGCGCGAGCCGCTGCACCTCGGCGTAGTCGATGAGCCCCGTCCCCGCGTCCACTCCGTACCCGACGAAGTCGAACCAGCGCCCGGAGAAATTGGCGGGCGACCCGTGGGTGAGGTGTCCCCCGGAGGTGAGCGCCATGGCCAGCACGGTGTCCCCGGGGCGCAGCAGCGCGGCGTACGCGGCGAGCACGGCGGCGGATCCGGAGTGCGGCTGGACGTTCGCGTGCTCGGCGCCGAAGAGGGCGCGGGCCCGCTCGACGGCGATCTGCTCGGCGAGGTCGGCGTACTCGCAGCCGCCGTGGTGGCGGGCTCCGGGGTACCCCTCGGCGTACTTGTTGGCGAGCGCCGAGCCGAGTGCGGTGAGCACGGCGGCCGAGGTGAAGTTCTCGGCGGCGATCAGCTGCAGCCCGGTCGCCTGGCGCTGCCGTTCCCCGTCGAGGACGTCGGCCATCTGCGGGTCCTGCTGCCGCAGCAGGTCAGCGTGCGCGGCGGGCGGGGTGATGACGCTCATGGCGCGACTCCAGGGGGGTACCGCATACCGGGTACCAGCCACTGTAGGCCGCCCCTGCGCATCCCGCCCTGCGGCGCCGATCCGGCCTCGCCGGCGTGTGCGGCACGGGGGTTCGGGAGCCGCGCCCCCGACGACAGCACCGCAGGTCAGCGGGAGGTCTTGACCCCGGTCAGTGCGGTGACCACCGGCTCCAGCGCCTGGTTGATCTCGTCGCCGATCGACCGGAAGAAGGTGATCGGCGCCCCGTACGGGTCGTACACCTCATCGGCGTCGGGGGACGGCGCGAGGAGCCACCCGCGCAGGGCCGCGGCCGCACGGACCAGCGCCCGGGCCCGCTCGACCATCCCGTCCTCCAGCGGCGGCAGGGTCGCCGGGTCTATCGCCCGCACCAGCCGGGTGAACTCCTTCAGCGTGAAGGTGCGCAGCCCCGCCGAGTGCCCCATCGAGATCACCTGGGCGCGGTGGTCGCGGGTGGCGGTCAGGACCAGGTCCGCGCGTATGACGTGCTCGTCCAGGAGTTCCCGGCCGGTGAATCCGGAGGCGTCCGCCCCGAAGTCGGCCAGCACGGCGGCCGCGTTGGCCTCCATGGGCGCGCCCTCGTGGCCCCAGGTGCCCGCGCTCTCCACGATCAGGTCGCCGGTGACGGGCCCGCCGAGCCGGTGGGACAGCGCGTGCCGCGTCAGCCGCTCGGTGATGGGCGAGCGGCACACGTTGCCGGTGCTGACGTGGAGTATGCGGAAGGTGCTGTCCCCGGCTATGCCACGCCCCTCAGGGCTCACGGGGCCACCTCGAGGTCGGGTACGACCTCCCGCAGCTGCTCGGCGGTCAGGGCGCCCGCGCGCAGCAGGACGGGGACCTTCCCGGTGACGTCGACGATCGACGAGGGCTGCATGCCCGGGGTCGGGCCGCCGTCCAGGTACACGGACACGGAGTCGCCGAGCATCTCGCGCGCCGCGTCGCAGTCCTCCGGCGCCGGGTGTCCGGTCAGGTTCGCCGAGGACACCGCCATCGGGCCGACCTCGGTCAGCAGCTCGATCGCTACGGGGTGCAGGGGCATGCGTACGGCCACGGTGCCGCCGGTCTCGCCCAGGTCCCAGGCCAGCGAGGGCTGGTGCTTGGCGACGAGCGTCAGCGCACCCGGCCAGAAGGCGTCGACGAGCTCCCACGCCTGCTCGGAGAAGTCGGTGACCAGGCCGTGCAGGGTGTTCGGGGAGCCGATGAGGACGGGGGTGGGCATGTTGCGGCCGCGCCCCTTGGCGGCGAGCAGGTCGCCGACGGCCTCGACGCTGAAGGCGTCGGCGCCGATCCCGTACAGGGTGTCCGTGGGCAGCACGACGAGCTCGCCGCGGCGTACGGCGGAGGCGGCTTCGCGCAGACCCGTCTTGCGGTCCGTCGCGTCGTTGCAGTCGTATCGCCGGGCCATCAGCGGGCCTCCTCGTGCAGCAGGGGGGTGGCGGGAATGCGCGCGGTGACTGCGCCGGTCGGGGCGGGGCCGGTCACGGCAGGGCCGGTCACGGCAGGGCCTTGCGGGCGGTCGCGAAGCGCGGGCGCTTGTTGAGGTCGGGGTGGTCGGCGGCGTCGGCCCAGCCCCGCTCCTCGGCGAAGATCCACGGGACCTGTCCGCCCTGGGTGTCGGCGTGCTCGATGACGACGATGCCGCCGGGGCGCAGCAGCCGGTGGGCGGTGCGCTCGATGCCGCGGATGGTGTCCAGGCCGTCCTCGCCGGAGAACAGCGCCATCTCGGGGTCGTGGTCGCGGGCCTCGGGCGCCACGTACTCCCACTCGGTGAGCGGGATGTACGGCGGGTTGGAGATGACCAGGTCGACCTGTCCGTCCAGCTCGGGCAGGGCGCTGAGCGCGTTGCCCTGGTGGACGGTGACCCGGGAGCCCTCGGCGTTCTTACGGGTCCACTGGAGGGCGTCCTCGGACAGCTCGACGGCGTGCACGCGCGAGCGCGGCACCTCCTGCGCCATGGCGAGCGCGATGGCGCCGGAGCCGGTGCAGAGGTCCACGATCAGCGGCTCGACCACGTCCATCGCCCGGACGGCCTGTATGGCCCAGTCCACGACCGACTCGGTCTCGGGCCGGGGCACGAAGACCCCGGGCCCGACCTGGAGCTCCAGGTACCGGAAGAAGGCGCGGCCGGTGATGTGCTGGAGCGGCTCGCGCGCCTCGCGGCGGGCGATGGCCTCCCAGTAGCGGGCGTCGAAGTCCGCGTCCTTGACGTGGTGGAGTTCCCCCCGCTTGACGCCGTGCACGAAGGCCGCGAGCTCCTCCGCGTCGAAACGCGGTGAGGGCACGCCGGCGGCGGCCAGCCGCTGGGTGGCCTGGGCCACCTCGGCAAGCAGCAAGTTCACGCTGGTCCTCCGGGCTGCTGTCGTACGGGGGGTGGTGCGGGGTCCTGCGGGTCCTGCGGGACGGCTCAGTGCGCGGACGCGAGCTTGGCGGCCGAGTCCGTGTCGACGCAGGCCTGGATGACCGGGTCGAGGTCTCCGTCGAGCACCTGGTCCAAGTTGTACGCCTTGAAGCCCGTCCGGTGGTCCGAGATCCGGTTTTCCGGGTAGTTGTACGTACGGATCTTCTCGGAGCGGTCCACGGAGCGCACCTGGCTGCGGCGCACGTCGGAGGCCTCCTGCTCGGCGGCTTCCTGGGCGGCGGCCAGCAGGCGCGAGCGCAGGATGCGCATCGCCTGCTCCTTGTTCTGGAGCTGGCTCTTCTCGTTCTGGCAGGAGGCGACCACACCGGTCGGAAGGTGCGTGATGCGCACGGCCGAGTCGGTGGTGTTGACGGACTGGCCGCCGGGGCCCGAGGAGCGGTACACGTCGATGCGGAGGTCGTTCATGTTGACCTCGACCTCCACCTCCTCGGCTTCCGGGGTGACGAGCACGCCGGCGGCGGAGGTGTGGATGCGGCCCTGGGACTCGGTGGCCGGCACGCGCTGGACGCGGTGCACGCCGCCCTCGTACTTCAGGCGGGCCCAGACGCCCTGGCCGGGCTCGGTGGCGCCGTTGCCGCCCTTGGTGCGGACGGAGACCTGGACGTCCTTGTAACCGCCGAGCTCGGACTCGGTGGCGTCGATGATCTCGGTCTTCCAGCCCACGCGCTCGGCGTAGCGCAGGTACATGCGGAGCAGGTCACCGGCGAACAGGGCCGACTCGTCGCCGCCCGCACCCGCCTTGACCTCCAGGAGCACGTCCTTGTCGTCGCTGGGGTCACGCGGAACGAGCAGCAGGCGGAGCTTCTCGGTGAGCTCTTCGCGCTGTGCGGTCAGTTCCTTGACCTCGGCGATGAAGTCCGGGTCGTCGGCCGCGAACTCCTTCGCCGTCTCGATGTCCTCGGCGGACTGCTTCCAGGCTCGGAAGGTCGCGACGATCGGGGTCAGCTCCGCGTAGCGCTTGTTCAGCTTGCGCGCGTTGGCCTGATCCGAGTGGACCGAAGGGTCGGCGAGCTTCTTCTCAAGATCGGCGTGCTCGCCGATCAGTTCCTCGACCGCCTCGAACATCGGGGGCTCCTGAAGATGGTGAATGTGAAGAAAAGGGCTGCGGGACGAGAAAGGCGCCGGTCCGGCTGCCCCCGTGCGAAC
Organism: Streptomyces sp. NPDC058401; assembly: GCF_042722885.1. NCBI lineage: Bacteria > Bacillati > Actinomycetota > Actinomycetes > Kitasatosporales > Streptomycetaceae > Streptomyces > Streptomyces sp. NPDC058401. The sequence goes on along the minus strand of NZ_JBHXKA010000040.1, from coordinate 19,701 downwards.
AGGGTGCAGCCGGTACCCGGCGCCTGAGGCTCGCTACTTCTGTGCAGCCTTGCCGAAGCGGGCCTCGAAGCGGGCCACGCGGCCACCGGTGTCGAGGATCTTCTGCTTGCCCGTGTAGAACGGGTGGCACTCGGAGCAGACCTCGGCACGAATGTTGCCTTCGGTCAGGGTGCTACGGGTGGTGAACGACGCGCCACAGGTGCAGCTGACCTGGGTCTCGACGTACTGGGGGTGAACATCGCGCTTCAAGGTGTCTCCTAGATTCGGGAGGGCGCCGGGTCGCAGGAGCCGAATTGCGCGCTGCGTGAACCGGGGCCGACAGACCAGTCTGCCAGGACCGGGCTGCCTGTCAAAATTCTGAGGACGCCTCCCTCAACGGAGGAGGGCCGGCATCTATTCCACCGCCCGGCGGAACCGGTCCGACCGGGCGGTTCGGGCGGCTGGACCTGCCGGGCCCGAAGGGCCTGCGGGGCCCAAGGGGCCTGCGGGGCCCAGGGGCCGGACCTACTGGACGACCGTGCCGGCGGTGCCCTTGTCGCCGGCCGAGTTCGCGGTGGCCTCGGCGGGGACCTGCCGGTCGGCCAGCAGGGCGTCCCAGACCATCGTGGACTCCTTGGTGAGCGGCACGACCCGGTTGGGGTCACGGGTGTCGCCGGTCACCGGCAGCGTGATCATCTGCATGTTCTCGGGGCTGATGCCCTCCAGGCCCTGGGCGAAGCCCATGAGGGACTTCACGTCACCGAGGGCCTTGTCCGTGGTGATGGCCTTGGTGGCGGTGTCGGCCACGTCGAGCAGCTTCTTCGGGTTGTCGAAGACGCCGATGCTCTTGACCTGCTTGATCAGCGCCTTGATGAAGGCCTGCTGGAGCTGTATTCGGCCCAGGTCGCCGCCGTCGCCGACGCCGTGGCGGGTACGGACGAGGCCGAGGGCCTGCTCGCCGTTCAGCCGGTTGGTCCCGGCGGGCAGGTCGAGGTGGCTGTAGTCGTCCTTGATCGGCTTGGTGGTCGTCACCTCGACGCCGCCGAGCTTGTCGATGATCTCCTTGAAGCCCGTGAAGTCGACTTCCAGGTAGTGATCCATGCGGATCCCCGACATCTTCTCCACGGTCGCGACGGCGCAGGCGGCCCCGCCGACGGTGAACGACTCGTTGAACATCTTGCGCGGGCCGCCCAGGTCGCTCTTGCCGTTCGGGAGCTTGCAGGAGGGCCTGGTCACGAGGGTGTCGCGGGGTATCGACACGACGGTGGCCTTGGTGTGGCCCTCGTTGAGGTGGACGATCATCGCCGTGTCGGAGCGTGCGGAGCCGCCGTCGTCCTGGCCGTACTCCCCGTTGGCGCCGCCGCGGGAGTCGGAGCCGAGGACGAGGATGTCCATCGAGCCGTTGTCCACGTTCTGCGGGCGGTTCGAGCCGAGGGCCGCGTCGATGTCGACCGTCTTGAGGTTGCCGTTGAACTTGAAGTAGAAGTAGCCGAGCCCCGCCCCGCCCAGGAGGACCACACCGGCGGCGGTCCACGCGGCGATGACGACGGCCCTGCGGCCCGTGGCCGGCTTCCGTCGGCGTCTGCCCGCACCGGCCCTGCGGCCGTGACCCCTGTTGTCCTGGCTCATGCTCTCCTCTGCCGCCTGTCTGTGCTCGGTTCGACTCCCCGATCCCTCTGACAGAGACGGTCGGACGCTGCCCAGGGTTCCACGGCAGCCTGTGCGTCCGGTGTGCGTCCCGGGTGCGGCCCGCCCCGTGCGCCCGCCGCGTCCGGCCGGGGCGGACCCCCCGCGCCCCCGCGCCTACCTGCGGTTTCCCCGTACGCGCGGGGGGAGGCACCCGGGGCCTGGCGGGGTACGGAGTGTGGCAAAGGTCGCACCCGCGCACGAAGCCCCGTAGACGGCCCGGACCACCCGCCTACGACGCGACCGCCCCCGTCGCTGGTGCGGCGGGGGCGGTCGGGGTCACGCAGGTGGTGCTACGGGGAGACGTCAGTCGTCGTTCTTGCCCGACGGGGTCGTCTTCGCGATCTGCATGAGGAACTCGGCGTTCGACTTCGTCTGCTTCATCTTGTCGAGGAGCAGCTCGATGGCCTGCTGCGAGTCGAGCGCGTGCAGCACCCGGCGCAGCTTCCAGACGATGGCGAGCTCCTCGCTGTTGAGGAGGATCTCCTCCTTGCGGGTGCCCGAGGGGTCCACGTCCACGGCCGGGAAGATGCGCTTGTCGGCGAGCTTCCGGTCGAGCTTGAGCTCCATGTTGCCGGTGCCCTTGAACTCCTCGAAGATCACCTCGTCCATGCGCGAGCCGGTGTCGACCAGCGCGGTGGCCAGGATGGTCAGCGAGCCGCCGTCCTCGATGTTGCGCGCGGCACCGAAGAAGCGCTTCGGCGGGTACAGCGCGGTCGAGTCGACACCACCGGACAGGATGCGGCCGGAGGCGGGGGCGGCGAGGTTGTACGCGCGTCCCAGGCGGGTGATGGAGTCCAGCAGGACGACCACGTCGTGGCCGAGCTCGACGAGACGCTTGGCGCGCTCGATGGCCAGCTCGGCGACGGTGGTGTGGTCCTCGGCCGGGCGGTCGAAGGTCGAGGAGATGACCTCGCCCTTCACCGACCGCTGCATGTCGGTGACCTCTTCCGGACGCTCGTCGACCAGGACGACCATCAGGTGGCACTCGGGGTTGTTGACCGTGATCGCGTTGGCGATCGCCTGCATGATCATGGTCTTACCGGTCTTCGGCGGGGCCACGATCAGACCGCGCTGGCCCTTACCGATCGGCGACACGAGGTCGATGATGCGGGTGGTCAGCACGCCCGGGTCGGTCTCCAGGCGGAGCCGGTCCTGCGGGTACAGCGGGGTCAGCTTCTGGAACTCCGGTCGGCCGCGGCCGGATTCGGGCGCCATGCCGTTGACGGAGTCCAGGCGCACGAGCGCGTTGAACTTCTCGCGGCGCTCGCCGTCCTTGGGCTGCCGGACGGCGCCGGTGGTGTGGTCGCCCTTGCGCAGACCCGCCTTGCGGACCTGGGCGAGGGAGACGTACACGTCGTTCGGGCCGGGCAGGTAGCCCGAGGTCCGGATGAACGCGTAGTTGTCGAGGATGTCGAGGATGCCCGCGACGGGGATCAGGACGTCGTCGTCGGCGACCGGGGTCTCCACCGGGGCGAACTCGTCGCGTCCGCGACGGCCACGGCGGTCGCGGTAGCGACCACGGCGGCCGCGACGGCCGTCCTCGTCGAAGTCGTCCTGGGGGCCGTTGTCCTGACGGTCCCGGTCCTGACGGCCGCCCTGCTGACCCTGACCCTGGCCCTGACCCTGACCCTGACCGCGGCCGCCCTGCTGGCGGTCCTGACGGTCGGTCCGGTCCTGACGGCCGCCCTGCTGGCCCTGGCCCTGGCTCTGGCCCTGGCCACCCTGACCGGCCTGGCTCTGGCTCTGGCCCTGGCTCTGACCCTGGGCGCCCTGGCCCTGGTCGTCGGCCTTGGCACCGCGGTCACGGCGCTCGCGACGGCCGTCGGCGCGGTCGTTGCCCCGCTCGCGGCGGTCGCGACGGCCGCGGCCCTCGCCTTCCTGGCCCTGGGCCTGGGCGGCGGGAGCGGTGGCGGCCTCGGCCTTCGCCTCGGCCTGGGCGGCCGGAGCGACGGTCTCGGGCTTCTGCTCCACCTGCACGGCGGCGGCGGGGGCCGAACCCTCGGGGCTGCCGGAGGGGGCGGTGGCACGCCGGCGGCGGCGCTCGCCGACCGGGGCGTCCTCTCCCCCACGCTCGGCTTCGCTCGCGCGGGAGGGGCCCCCTGCGGGCTGGCCCGGGATGTCGATCTGGGCCTGCGTGGCCGTCTTCTCGGCGGGCGCCTCGGCGGCGGCCTCGCCCGTACGGGCCTTGCTGGTGGCGCGGCGCTTCGGCTTGGTCTCGCCGCTTTCGGCGGGCGCGGCGGCCGGCGCGGAGGCCGCGGCCTTGGGGGCGCTGCTTCCCGCCTGCGCCTCCTTGATGACCTCGATCAGCTGGCCCTTGCGCATCCGCGCGGTGCCCCTGATGCCGAGGCCCGACGCGACCTGCTGGAGCTCGGCCAGGACCATGCCGTCAAGGCCGGTGCCGGAGCGGCGGCGCTTGGTCGGCGCTGCGCCCTCGGCGGGGGCACTGGTGTCGACGTTGGTGTCGGCAGCGCCCATCAGATCGGTGGTGTCGCTCACGAAGGGTCCTTCCCTGGAGCGGACGTCGGCCTGTCTGGCTCGGCGACCGGTTGTGCTGTCCGACGGCAGTCTGCGACTTGATGAGGCAGGGGTTGCAGCCGGGGCGGTGGTCCGCCGATAGAGATACGGCGGAGAGAAACGTGCATGTGCATGGGTGGTTCCGGCGAGAAGCCCCCGAGCTGAAAGCGTGGGAATGTCACGCCGATTCCGGAGCGTGCTCGAAACTGCTGGCAGCGATCAAAGCAGTCGGGGAGGCTCCCGGAAGAAAGGTGGTCCCTGATAGGGACACTGAGCACCAAGCCATGGCGGCTTCGGATGCGCACTTGAGACTAACACTACCGGATCCAACAGACATTCCCCCTCTCCATCACCGGCTGTAGAGCCCATCCGCGCAAGTTCGCGCGGGCTCCGCGCGGGCGGCCTGCCCTGGCCGCCCGCCCCTGGCCGGCTGTGTCCTCTACTGAACGGATCAGCCGCCCTGGGTTCCCAGCGGAAGTACGCTCGCGCCCGCTGCGTCGAGTGCGAGCCGGTTGGCCGCCCACCCCTCGCCCGCGAGCCGTGCGACCTTGTCGGCCGCACCGTTGTCGACCAGCGCGAGGACCGTGGGGCCCGCGCCGGAGATCACCGCAGGGATGCCGTCCGCCCGCAGTCGGGCCACGAGCGCCACGCTCTCGGGCATCGCCGGGGACCGGTACTCCTGGTGGAGACGGTCCTCGGTGGCCGGCAGCAGGAACTCGGGACGCCTGGTCAGGGCCTCTACGAGCAGGCCTGCGCGGCCGGCGTTGACGGCCGCGTCCACGTGCGGGACGGTGCGCGGCAGCAGGCCGCGCGCCGTCTCCGTCAGGACCGGCTTGGAGGGGACGAAGACCACCGGAACGATGGAATCGGCGGGCTCCATGCGGATCGCCTTGGCGCTGCCGCCGTCCATCCACGCGAGGGTGAAACCGCCGAGGAGACAGGCGGCGACGTTGTCGGGGTGGCCCTCGATCTCGGTGGCGAGCTCCAGCAGCGCGGTGTCGTCGAGCTTGGCCTCTCCGCCTATGGTCACGGCGCGGGCGGCCACGATGCCCGCGCAGATGGCGGCGGAGGAGGAGCCGAGGCCGCGGCCGTGCGGGATGCGGTTGGCGCAGACGACCTCGAGGCCGCGCGGCTGGCCGCCCAGCAGGTCGAAGGCGGTGCGCATGGAACGTACGAGGAGGTGGCTCTCGTCCCGGGGAAGGGTGTCGGCACCTTCGCCCGCGATGTCGATGTTCAGGCCTGAATCGGCCACGCGTACGACGACATCGTCGTAGAGCCCCAAGGCCAGGCCGAAGGCGTCGAAGCCCGGGCCGAGGTTGGCACTGCTGGCGGGAACGCGCACCCGTACGGCGGCGGCGCGGAAGGCGGGACCGGCCATCTTCCGATGACACTCCTTGTGACTGTGCGAGACGGGATCTTCGCTGGCTCGCTGTGAATGTACTGGAGAACGTACGACACCCGAAGGCCCTGTGGGCAGCACCGCGGTCATATGCGCGGCGGCGGATGTAAGTACAGCCTATCGAAGGAAGGTTCTTCTCCGACATAGGGCGCACAGCAGGCGCACGATGCGTGTCGCGGGCTCCCGCGGATCCTGCCGGGTTTCCGCGGGAATATCCACCGGCTTTCCGTGCGCTTTTGTGCCGTACGGCCCGAGTTGCCGGATTCTTCAGCCTTCGAAAGACTTCCGGAATCCGGCAACTCGGTTACTGCGGTACTGCTGGCCCACCGGCCGGCCTACGTCCGGGACGGCCGGCCCGCGGCTCCCGGTCAGACGAGACCGAGGCGGATGGCGGCGGCCTCGGCGTCGACCGGAATGGTGACCGGCTGCGGAGCTCCGGCGACCGCCCAGTCGGGGTCCTTCAGGCCGTTGCCGGTGACGGTGCACACGATCTTCTGGCCGGGGTCGACCAGACCGAGCTCGGCGGCCTTGAGCAGGCCTGCCACGGACGCGGCCGAGGCGGGCTCGACGAAGACGCCCTCCTGAGCGGCCAACAGGCGGTAGGCCGCCAGGATCTGGCGGTCCGTCACCTCGTCGATGAAGCCGCCCGACTCGTCCCGGGCCTGCAGGGCGTAGTCCCACGAGGCCGGGTTGCCGATGCGGATCGCGGTGGCGATGGTGTGCGGCTCCTTGACGATCTCCCCGCGCACGATCGGCGCGGAGCCGGAAGCCTGGAAACCCCACACGCGGGGCGTACGGGAGGCCAGGCCGTCGGCCTTGTACTCCTTGAAGCCCTTCCAGTACGCCGTGATGTTGCCGGCGTTGCCGACGGGCAGCACGTGGATGTCGGGGGCGTCGCCGAGCGCGTCCACGATCTCGAACGCGGCCGTCTTCTGGCCCTCGATGCGTACCGGGTTGACGGAATTGACCAGCGCCACCGGGTAGTTGTCGGACAGCGCGCGGGCCAGGTCCAGGCAGTCGTCGAAGTTGCCGTCGACCTGAAGGATCTTGGCGCCGTGCACGAGCGCCTGGCCCATCTTGCCGAGCGCGATCTTGCCGCGGGGCACGAGGACCGCGCAGACCATCCCGGCGCGCACCGCGTAGGCGGCGGCGGAGGCCGAGGTGTTGCCCGTGGAGGCGCAGATGACGGCCTTGGCGCCGTCCTCCTTCGCCTTCGTGATCGCCATGGTCATGCCGCGGTCCTTGAAGGACCCGGTGGGGTTGGCCCCCTCGACCTTGAGGTGTACCTCGCAGCCGGTGCGCTCGGAGAGCACCTGGGCGGGGACGAGGGGAGTGCCGCCCTCACGGAGCGAGACCACCGGAGTCGTGGCCGTGACCGGCAGGCGGTCCCGGTACTCCTCGATGATGCCGCGCCACTGGTGGGTGCGATTGCTGCTCATGGGTCCTTACTCCCCTTCAACACGCATGATGCTGGCGACACCGCGGACGGTGTCCAGCTTCCGCAGCGCCTCGACGGTCCCCGAGAGGGCCGCGTCGGGCGCACGGTGGGTGACGACGACGAGGGAGGCCTCGCCGTCCTTTCCCTGCTGGCGGACGGTGTCGATGGAGACACCGTGCTCCGCGAAGGTGGTCGCCACCTGGGCGAGGACGCCCGGCTTGTCCGCCACATCGAGGCTGATGTGGTAGCGGGTGACGACATCCCCCATGGGGCTGACCGGCAGCTGGGTGTACGCCGACTCGCCCGGCCCCTTTGCCTCGGCGAGCTTGTTGCGGCAGACGGCGACGAGGTCGCCGAGCACCGCCGACGCGGTGGGCGCGCCGCCCGCGCCGGGACCGTAGAACATGAGCCGCCCGGCGGCCTCCGCCTCGACGAAGACCGCGTTGTACGCCTCGCGGACGGAGGCGAGCGGGTGGGTCAGCGGGATCATCGCCGGGTGGACGCGCGCGGTGACGGACTCGCCGTCGGCGGCGCGCTCCAGGATGGCGAGGAGCTTGATGGTGCAGCCCATGCGCTTGGCGGACGCGAAGTCCGCGGCGCTGACCTCGGTCATGCCCTCGCGGTAGACGTCGTCGAGGCGGACCCGGGTGTGGAAGGCGATGCCGGCCAGGATCGCGGCCTTGGCGGCGGCGTCGTAGCCCTCCACGTCGGCCGTGGGGTCGGCCTCGGCGTACCCGAGGGCGGTGGCCTCGTCGAGGGCCTCCTGGTACCCGGCGCCGGTGGAGTCCATCTTGTCGAGGATGAAGTTCGTCGTGCCGTTGACGATGCCCATCACCCGGTTGATCTTGTCGCCCGCGAGGGACTCGCGCATGGGGCGGACCAGCGGGATGGCGCCGGCGACGGCGGCCTCGTAGTACAGGTCCAGCCCGGCGGCCTCGGCGGCGGCGTGCAGCGCGGCGCCGTCCTGGGCGAGCAGCGCCTTGTTCGCCGAGACCACGGAGATGCCGTGCTCGAAAGCGGTGGTGATCAGGGTGCGGGCGGGCTCGATGCCGCCGATGACCTCGATCGCGATGTCGATGTCACCGCGTTTGAGCAGGGCGGTCGCATCCGTGGTGACCAGGGCCGGGTCGATGCCCTCGCGCACCTTGGAGGGGCGGCGCACGGCCACGCCCGCGAGCTCCACGGGCGCGCCGATCCTGGCCGTCAGGTCGTCGGCGTGCGTCGTCATGATGCGGGCAACTTCCGAGCCGACCACTCCACAGCCCAGCAGCGCCACCTTCAGCGGACGCGTACGCATCATTCGACCTACGCCTTTCGATCTTCACATCAGTACCTGTTGCGCGGTTTGCACCCCAGGTGTGAACCAGTCTCACTCAATGGACAACAGTTTCCACCCTCGGTCCATTGAGTGAGACACCTATTCGGGGGTCCGGGGGCCGTCCCCCAGAAGAATGCGTGTCACCCGACGTCGAGACGCAGGAGATCCTCCTCCGTCTCGCGGCGGACGATGACGCGGGCCTCTCCGTCGCGCACGGCGACGACCGGCGGGCGGAGCACGTGGTTGTAGTTGCTCGCCATGGAACGGCAGTACGCGCCGGTCGCCGGGACCGCGAGGAGGTCCCCGGGGGCGATGTCGGCGGGCAGGAAGGCGTCCTTGACCACGATGTCGCCGCTCTCGCAGTGCTTGCCCACGACGCGCACGAGCAGGGGCTCGGCGTCCGAGGTGCGGGAGACGAGGCTGACCGAGTACTCGGCGTCGTAGAGGGCCGTCCGGATGTTGTCGGACATCCCGCCGTCGACCGAGACGTACGTCCGCAGGCCCTCCAGCGGCTTGACCGTGCCCACCTCGTACAGGGTGAAGGCCGTCGGGCCGACGATCGCCCGTCCGGGTTCCACGGAGATCCGCGGGGCGCGCAGACCGGAGGCCTCGCACTCGCGGGCGACGATCTCGTGCAGGGCCTTGGCGATCTCGTGCGGCTCGCGCGGGTCGTCGGCGGAGGTGTAGGCGATGCCCAGCCCGCCGCCGAGGTCGATCTCGGGCAGCTCCACCCCGTGCTCGTCGCGCACGGCGGCGAGGAGCCGTACGACGCGCTTGGCGGAGACCTCGAAGCCGGCCATGTCGAAGATCTGCGAGCCGATGTGCGAGTGGACGCCGAGCAGCTCCAGGCTGTCGTGCCCCAGCGCGCGCCGGACGGCCTCGGCGGCCGACCCGTCGGCGACGGCGATCCCGAACTTCTGGTCCTCGTGCGCGGTGGCGATGAACTCGTGGGTGTGCGCCTCCACGCCCACGGTGACGCGGATCTGCACGGGCTGGCGCACGCCGAGCTCGCGGGCGATGTGCGCGACGCGGGCGATCTCCTGGAAGGAGTCGAGCACGATCCGGCCGACGCCGGCCTCGATGGCGCGGGTGATCTCGCTCGTCGACTTGTTGTTGCCGTGGAAGGCGATGCGCCCGGCCGGCATGTCGGCGGCGAGCGCGGTGGCGAGTTCCCCGCCGGAGCACACGTCGAGGTTGAGCCCCTCCTCCTTGAGCCACTTCACGACGGCCTTGGAGAGGAACGCCTTGCCGGCGTAGAAGACGTCGGCGTCCGGCCCGAAGGCGTGCGCCCAGGCGCGGCAGCGCGCCCGGAAGTCCTCCTCGTCGAGGAAGTAGGCGGGCGTCCCGAACTCCTCGGCGAGCTTGGTCACTTCGATCCCGCCGACGGAGACGACACCGTCCACGCCCCGGCTGACCGTACGGGCCCAGACCTTCTCGTCGAGCACGTTGAGGTCGGCGGGCGGCGGGGAGTAGTGCCCCTCGGGCAGGACGTCGGCGTGGCGGGGCCCGGCGGGGTGTGCGGAACGGCTCATCTCTGCATTCTCTCTTCGCAAATCATCCGGATCGCAGGCGAATCACATCGGATCACATACGTATCTCGGGCATCACAGGTGGTTGGGCGCGTCTATGCCGAGCAGGGCCAGGCCGCCGGCCAGCACCGTCCCGGCGGCTTCGGCAAGGGCCAGCCGGGCACGGTGGGCGGCCGAGGGTTTCTCGTCCCCCTTGGGCAGGACGTGGTACTGGAAGTCGAGCAGGGCGTCGGCGATGACGACGAGCTGCCGGACGAGCCGCTCGGGCGCACGGTGGTGCGCGGCGGCTTCGAGCACGAGGGGGTGATCGCGGAGCGCGCGGAACAGGACGTCGGCGCCGTGCGCCCCTCCCGGCTCCCCGGGCTCGCCGCGGAACCCCAACTCCCCGGCGTTGCGGGTCAGGGCCCGCGCCCGGGCGTGGGCGTACCGCACCCGGAAGAACTCGCTCGACTCGTCCTGGACGAGCAGCCACGCGGGAAACACGGGGGTCTCGTGCCCGGGCACGGACAACATCGCCCAGGCGGCGGCGCCGGCCCCGTACGCGACGACGACGTCCCCGTCGCGCTTGGCCACGGGCGCGATACGGCCGTCGCCGACGCCCTCTCCCGCCGGCCCCTGGCTGCTCACGATCCGCAGCACGGCCGCACGGACGACGCGCTCGCGCAGGGCCCCGACGGGCACACCGGCGAACTCGGCGGGACCGGTACTACCGGCCGCCCCGCCGGCTCGAATGCTCCGTACGTACTCCCCCACCGAACTCTCGGCGAGCACGAAGTTCAGGAACCCGGCGCCGGTGATCTCCACACGCTCGATCCCGGGCAATTCCGCCAGCCGCGGGGCCAGTACCTCGGCCACTCCACGGGGCGCGACTCCGGCACCCTTCGCCACCCCGAACGCGACGGGCGAGGCGTAGTCCCCCACTCCCCCGGGCCGGGTCCGCTCGACCACGACCCGCTCGGGCACGACCAGCCCTGCGGGCAGTTCCCCGTCCTCGACGGCACGGCGCAGGGCGCGCACGACGGAGCGGGAGAGGTCGACGGGGGTCACGTGACCAGCCTAGGGGAGAAGCCCCCAGGTCACGGATACGGTTTCGCCATGTGAACAGCGGACCCCAACGGGGAGGTCAGCAGGGAAGTCAGCAGGGGGGAACTCATCCCCTCCCTCTCCCGGCGGGAGCACCCTTCCGCTCTCTCCGGTCGCGGCGCTCGATGAGCCGACGCACGACCCGCACCAGCTCCGCGGGCTCGAAGGGCTTGGCGAGGAAGGCGTCCACACCGGCGGCGATCCCGGCCTCGACCTCGTGCTGCGTACAGGCACTCACGATCGCAACGGGCAGATGCCGCGTCCTCGGATCGGCCCGCAACTGCGCGGCGGCCCCGAACCCGTCCAGCCGGGGCATGACCACATCAAGAGTGATCACATCGGGCATCACGCGATGGACGACGTCCAGGCACTCGACGCCATCGTTCGCGGTCACGACCTCGAAGCCCTCCAGCTCGAGATTGACCTTGATCAGCTGCCGGATGACCTTGTTGTCGTCGACAACAAGCACCCGGCCCGAGGCGCCCGACACAACTCGAGAGTAGGTCGACCCCGGCCCCCGCGTCCGGGTTTTTGCCACTTCCACCCCCTCCGAGCGACCCGGCCCTCCCTCCCCCTCAATCCGTTCCTGATCACCGTCCGGAAGCTGGTAGTGTTCAACCCGTCGCCGCAACACCAGCGACAGCGCCCCCGTAGCTCAGGGGATAGAGCAACGGCCTCCGGAGCCGTGTGCGCAGGTTCGAATCCTGCCGGGGGCACTTCGCAGGAAGTGCCCAAAGACCCCGCCATCAGCGAGTTCGCTGAGACGGGGTCTTCGCGTTTGTGCGGCCGAGTGCGGTTCTGTGCAGCCGTACGTCGGCGGCTGCGGAAGCGGCGGCCGACGGGCCTCCTCGGGCTCTGCCGGCGCACGGCGGACAGCGGGGGTTCCGGGAACTCGCCGAGATCAGCGGCGTGGTGCGTGGCGTTGACCAGGGTCCGCCGGCTTCGGTGAGCCGTCTCCATGCGATGCGTTGGCCAGCTCGTCCGGGCAGGGCGCAGGTCATCCCGTGAAGAGGGTGGCGTCGGAGGGGATGCCGGTTCGGGGTTCGTCGGTGCCGAGGTGGTAGTGCCAAGTGAAGGGGATGCCTTGGGCGGTGGTGGGGTCGGGGGTGGTCATGAGCTGGAAGTGGAGGTGGGGTTCGGAAGAGTTTCCGGAGTTGCCGCAGTCCGCCAGGTGCTGGCCGGCCCGGACGTGGTCTCCGGGGCGTACGCGCAGGGAGCCGCGGCGGAGGTGGGCGAAGCCGGCGACGACGTTGTCGCCGGTGTCCAGAAGGATGTAGTTGCCCCAGAGGTGGCAGGGCCAGCCGAGGCTGCGGACGAAGCCTTCGAGGTAGAGGTACGCGAAGGACGGGAGTGAGGAGCGGGTCCAGTGGTCGCGCATGCGGTGCGCGGTGGCGACGACCACCCCGTCGGCGGGGGCCAGGACCGGCTGGCCGAAGGTCGGGTAGTGCTCGGGGCGGCGGGCCAGCGGCCAGAGGTTGGTGAACGGGGGTGCCTCGGGGCCCTCGGCGGGGTGGTGGATCAGGTCGATGGCGTAGGTCTGGGCGTGGCTGTGGGTGTGGCTGGGGACCTTGTCGGCGGGGCTGTTGTGTGCGGTCCAGGGGCCTTCGACGGGGATGCGCATCGGGACCGGGGGGTGGTCGCCGGTCGGGCGCTGGCGGCGGGTCAGGGTCCAGCGCATGGTGCCGCCGACGGCGAGGAGGAACAGGCCGGTGAACCACAGGGGGCTCAGGCCGTCGGTGTTGGCGAGGACGCAGAGGGTGCCGGCGGCGAAGAGGAGGCCGTGGCGCTTCCAGAGGGTCGTCCGCAGGGGCGTCCGGACGGTCGGCCGAAGGGTCATGGGGTGGGCCTCGGGGGGGAGAGGGACGGGGCGGTGCGCAGGCCGTGGTGGCGGCGGAGGGCTGCCCGGGCGGCGAGGTGGCCGCACATGCCGTGCACCGAGGGGCCGGGCGGGGTGGCGGCCGAGCAGAGGTAGACCCCGGGGAGCGGGGTGCGGTAGGGGTCGGCCTGGAGGGTGGGGCGGGCCAGGGACTGTTTGAGGGTGAGGGCTCCGGCGGCGATGTCGCCGCCCACGTAGTTCGGGTTGTACGCCTCCCAGTCCGCGGCGGCCCGGCCGCGGGACGCCAGGACGGTGTCGGTGAAGCCCGGGGCGTACTCCTCGATGCGGTGGCGGATCAGGTCGACCGGGTCGCGGGTGTCGCCGTTGGGTACGTGGGCGTACGCCCAGACCGGGCGGCGGTCGCCGCAGGCGCGTCCCGGGTCGGTGACCGAGGGGTCCACGACGAGGGTGAAGGGGGCGGTGCCGGGCCGGCCGGCCGCCACCTCCCGTTCCTGGCGGGTGACGGCCTCGGCGCTGCCGCCCAGGTGTACGGTGCCGGCCCGGCCGGTCAGGGGGTCCGCCCAGGGGATGGGGCCGGACACCAGGAAGTCGGCCTTCGCGGCGCCCGGTCCGTACCGGTAGCGGGTGAGGGCACGCCGGTAGCGGGCGGGGAGCCGGTCGCCGGCCAGGCTGAGGAACTCGGTGGGGCCCACGTCCAGGAGGACCAGCGGGATGCCGGTCAGCTCGGCGAGGTCGCGGACGCGGTGGCCGGTGACGAACTCGCCGCCGTGCGCGGTGATGTCCTCCGCGAGGGCGTGGGCGATGCGGTCGCTGCCGCCTTCGGGGAGGGGCCAGCCGGTGCTGTGCGCGGTGTGGCCGAGCAGCATGGCGACGGCGGCGGAGGCGAGTGAGGGCAGCGGTCCGACGGCGTGCGCGGCCACGCCGGCGAGGAGGGCGCGGGCCTCCGGGGTGGTGAAGGGGCTGCGCGGGAGGGCGTGGGTGAGGACCCGGGTGGCCAGGCGGACCGCCGCCACGGGGTCGCGGGGCGGATGGCGGAGATCGGAGAGGAGGAGTTCGACGACCGCGGCGGAGCGTTGCACCAAGGGGCCCATCAGCCGGGTCCAGCGGGGGCCGTCCGGGCCGAGCTGTTCGGCGGTCCGGGTGATGCTCCGCCAGGCGGCGACGGAGCGGCCGCCGGCCAGCGGGTGGGCGTACGGGATCTCGGGCTGGAGCAGCCGGACGCCTCTGGCGGGGAGGTCGAAGGCGGTGAAGAAGGGGGAGGCGGCGGCCATCGGGTGGACGGCCGAGCAGGTGTCGTGGCGGATGTCGCTGTCGAACAGGGACCGGGTCCGCAGGCCGCCGCCGATGGTGTCGGCCTGTTCGTACAGGACCACTCGCAGGCCGGCGCGGGCCAGGGTGACGGCGGCCGCCAGGCCGTTGGGGCCGGTGCCGACGACGGCCGCGTCGGGGTGGCGGCTCAACGGGCCGGTCCTTCGGCTGCGGGGGCCAGTTGGCGGGTGGCGAGGCGGCGGTAGGTGGGATCCCGGTCCATCAGATCGGTGTGTGAGCCGCGGGCGCGGAGGCGGCCGTCCTCGACCACCAGGATGCGGTCCGCGTCGATGGTGGCGGAGAGCCGGTGCGCGATGGTGAGGACGTGGCAGCGGGTGCCGACCTCGGCGATGGTCTGCCGGAGGGCGGCTTCGGCGTCGGCGTCCAGGTGGGCGGTGGCCTCGTCGAGGAGGAGCAGGTCGGGGCGGGTGAGCAGGGCGCGGGCGATCGCCAGCCTCTGGCGCTGGCCGCCGGACAGTCCGGTGCCGCCTTCGCCGAGGGGGGTGTCCAGGCCCTGGGGGAGGGCTTCGACGACCTGGTCGAGGTGGGCGGCGCGTATCGCATCGGCCGTCTCGGCCTCGGTGGCATCGGGGCGGGCGTAGGTGAGGTTCTCCCGTACGGTGCCGCGCATCAGCGGGGACTCCTGCTCCACCAGGCCGATCCTGGCGCGGAGTTCGTCCAGGGGGAGGGTCGCGGTGTCGGTGCCGCCGAGGTGGATGCTGCCCCGGTCGGGGGCGTGGAACCGTTCGATCAGCTGGAAGAGGGTGGTCTTGCCGGCTCCGGAGGGGCCGACGACCGCGGTGACGCCGGTCGGGGGGAGGCTGAAGGAGATGCCGTCGAGGGTGGGGGCGGCCGCCCCGTGGTGCCGGAACGACACCTCCCTGAATTCGATGGCTCCGGCCTTTTCCCGGCGCTGTCCCGGCAGCGGCCCCGGCACCGATCCCTGTTCCTGTGCCGAGCCCTGCTCCTGCTCCTGCTCCTGCTCCTGCTCCTGCTCCTGCTCTATGGCAGCCAGTTCCCGGACGCGGTCCACCGCGGCGCGGCCCTGCTGGAGTTCGCCCAGCGACATGAAGAGCATGACCAGCGGGCTGACCAGGTAGAAGAGGTACATGATGAAGGCCGTGAGGTCTTCGATGGGGAGTTCGCCGGTGGCGGTGCGGGCCATGCCCCAGGCGATGACCACGGCCAGGGAGACCTGGGTGCCCACGTTCATCGAGGGCATCAGCAGGGCCGTCAGCCGGGTCACCCGGATGCCGCTGCGGCGGGCGGCGTCGGCCAGTTCGCCGATGTGTTCGGCTTCGCGGGCTTCGGCGCGGGATGCCTTCACCGTGGTCAGGGCGCCCAGGACGCGCAGCAGACCGGAGCCGAAGTCGCTGGTGTCCTCCCGGTTGGTGACGGCGGCGGCCCGGACCGCGCGGGCCAGGCAGAGGGCGACGGCGGAGGCGGCGCCGAGGCAGCCGGCCGTGACCAGGAGCATCTGCCAGTCGATCCAGGCCATGACGGCGATGCAGCCGATGGTGGTGAGGGCCGAGGTGATGATCTGGGAGAGCGAGGAGGACAGCGCGATCCGGGCCACCGAGGTGTCGGCGACGGTACGGGTGAACACGTCGCCGTGTTCGAGCCGGTGGAAGGCTCCCAGCCGGGAGTGCAGCAGCCGGCCGGTGAGGGTGGTCCGCATGTCGAGAACCATGTTCTCGCCGGCCCGCCCGATCAGGTAGAAGTGCCCGGCGGCCAGGGCCGCGTCGGCCGCGAACAGGCCGGCGATGAGGACGATCGGCCAGAGCGGCGAGCGGTCCAGGGCGACGGCCTCGATCAGGTCGCCGATGAGCAGGGGCTGGAGCAGGGTGGCGGCGGTGCCGGCCACGCCCAGCAGGATGCCGGTGCCCAGGAGCGTACGGTGCCGGGCCGCGATCGCCGCGGTGTTCACTGCCGGGCCCGGCCCGCGGCGATGGCGGCGACGACCGCGACGGCGGTGCCGAAGATCAGCCCCTTGGTCCAGGACTGGCTGGTGAAACGGCCGTCCTCGCGGAACATCACGGCCATGACGGGTACCGCCACGGCGAGGGCGGTGACGAACCAGACGGCCCGCTGGGTGCTCATCTCAGGCCCCTTTCAGATAGGTGGTGAGGAAGAGCGGGAACCGCTCGTCGTACGGGGAGAGGTCCCAGCCGCTATGGCGGCCCTCCGGGACCAGTCCGACGGCCAGGGCCTGGGCGTCCGCTTCGTCGGGGGTGATCGGCCGGGACAGTTCGGTGCCGACCCGGGTGCTTCCGTCGGATTCGTACCAGATGTGGGAGCACTGCCAGAGGTCGGATCCGGGGGGCAGGGTGGAGTGGGTCTGCAGTCCGGTACCCGGCTCGGGGTACGGGGTGAAGAGGGAGATGCGTGACCGGCCCTCGTGGAGGGCTTCGACGGCCGGGCGGTTGCCCGTCTCGACGACCAGCCGGCCGCCGGGGGTGAGCAGGTCGGCCGCCCGGCGGAACATGGCCTGCTGGTCCTGGGGGGTCAGCAGCATCGACAGGACTCCGCACACGGCGTAGACGAGGCCGTACCGGCGGTCGTCGGTGTAGGTGCGGATGTCCCCGTGGATTCCCGTGACTTCGGCACGGTTGCCGCCGGGGCCGGGGCCGGGGGTGCGGGCCAGCAGGTCGAGCATCTCCGGGGAGGAGTCCACCCCGGTGACCGGCCCGGTGCGGGCAGCCAGCGGGAGGGCGATCCGGCCGGTGCCCACGCCGAGTTCGAGGGTGCCGGACCCGGGGTCGGGGTGGAGGGCGGCGAGGGTGTCGGCGACGGCTGCCACGCTCGCGTCCGTGGGGAATATGCGGTGGTACCAGGACGCGAACTGCGTTCCGTAGCCGATGTCCTCGACTGCGCCGGCCATGGGTGGGCACCTCTCTGTCGGTGGGTCGGACGGTGGGGTCGGACGGGGGGTCAGACCGCGGTCGGGTGGCCGGCCTTCGCCGGCCGGTCCAGGGGGGTGTACGGGGAGAGGAACAGGGGTTCCGGATCCTCGCTGGTGTCGTGGCCGGAGGCGCGGACCACGGAGAACTGGAAGCCCTGGACGGTGCCTTCGGGGTGCCGTTCACGGATGGTGTGCCGGATGAAGCCGAGCAGCACCTGGTACGCCGAGTTGGTCTGGGCGGCGCCGGCACCGCCCTTGGCGGCGAGCTGGAGCACGGCGGTGCAGATGTCGAAGACGGCCTTCTCGGGGCGGCGCGAGGCGAACCAGAACGCCTGGTGCAGCCGGCGCGGTTCGATCATCTCGATCTCCTGCCAGTCGCCGGTCACACCGGCCGGGTCGAGGGTCCGGTACACGTAGTGGAAGTCGTGGACCGCCGGGTTCGGGGCGAAGAACTTCCAGTTGGGGACGAGCGAGTACACGTCCCTGGTGCGGGGCCGGTCGAAGGCCGGGTGCGGGTGCTGCGCGGCGACGGTGGCCACCAGCATTCCGGCGCCGAGCACCCGGGCCCAGGCGCCCTCGCCGGTGAAGGCCGACTTCAGCAGGGTGCCGGGGTTCATCGGGCGGTTCCTTCCGTACGGGCCGCGTCCTGCGGCTGGTCCTGCAGCTCGCCCTGCTCGGCATCGGCCGGGACACGGGCGGCCGGGACCTCGGCCAGGAAGGTGGCGATCAGGTCGGCGGCGCGGTGGGCGTGGGCGGCGTTGGTGAGCAGGGAGTCGTGGTCGGAGCCCTCGACCACCTCGATGCCGCCGGTCTCGCCGTGGCCGGAGTGGGCGTGGGAGAGCTCGTTGTAGAGGAGCAGCTGCTCGGGGTCCTGGTCGACGGTCTGCTGCGCCGCGATGATCAGACCGGGGACGGGCAGCGGCGCGATGGTGCCGTCGAAGGCGCGGAAGTCCTTCTCGACGGCTTCCCATTCGCGTTTGCCGGCGGTCCACAGCCGGGCGTCGGTGTACTGGGCGAACACCCGCCGCCGGTATTCCTTGGGCAGCCGGTCCAGCCATTCGGGGCGGCTCATCAGGATTCCGCTACCCAGGCGGAGGTATCGGGATGCCTGCGCGATGGTCTCGCTGAGGGCCTTGGAGCCCTCGCTCTGCCGTTCCGAGCGCTGGAGTTCGGCGGGGTGGGCGGGGTCCAGGTAGACCAGGCCGGCCAGCCGGTCCGACAGCCGGTCGGCGGCCCGGCGGATGATCTCGCCGCCGAGGGAGTGGCCGACCAGGACCACCTTGCGGCCGGCCGGCAGGACCCCGCGGACCAGGTCCTCCAGGTCGTCCACGGACTCGGCCAGTTCGTACGGGGCGGTGGTGCGGCGGAGGCTGCCGCCGTAGCCGGCCCGCGCGTAGGAGACCACCGGGTGGTCGGTCTCGTTGACGAAGCGCTCGGTGATCCAGGCGAAGTGCTCGGAGGTGGAGGCCAGTCCGGCGGCGAAGACGAGGACGGGCTCGTCGCTGTGGCCGGTGTCGAAGGTGTCGCCGGTGTCGAAGGTGTCGCCGGTGTCGCCGCCGGTCTCGTAGAGCAGTTCGTTGCCGTGCCGGGTGACGAACCTGCGGGAGGTGGGCCAGCCCTCCAGGACGGTGGAGCGGCGCTGCACGGCCAGCGCTGCGCTCGCCGCGACCCCGGCGGCCAGCAGCAGTCCGGCGGCCTTCACGGCCCGGTCGTCGCGGCCGGCGACGGCGGGGTGAGAGGCGGGGGTGGTGGTGTAGGCGACCATCGGGTGCATGGAGGGGAAGGCCGTCATGAAGCGGCCGAGGCCCATGACGAACCCGTTGGCCACGTGGAAGCTCGCGGCGGAGGCAAGGACGGGCCGGGTGAGCCGGCCGCCCGCGAGGTGGACCAGGGGGAAGAGGCATTCCAGGGCGAGCACGCCGTGCTGGACGTACTTGGAGGTCTTCGGGTGGCTCTGGGTCAGCTGGTAGATCTTCTCGGAGCCGTAGGTCCGTGTCCGCATGACTCCGGGGAGCGCGGAGGCGTCGCGCCAGCGTTCGCCGAGGAGCTTGACCCAGCCGGAGGCCGCGTACGAGAGGTTGGCCTGCAGGGCCACGTACCAGAGGAGGGCGTCCTGGGTCTGGGTGCTGCGGGAGAGCCGGGCGAGGCCGGTGGCGCCCTGGACGAGGGTGGCGACCTGGTCGGAGCCGTCGGTGCCGTAGCGGTGGCGGGCGGCCAGCAGGCAGGTGGTGCCGCCGAGGAAGAGGCTGCCGGCGCCGCGCCAACGGCTGTTGCCCGGCAGCAGCATGCCGACACCGACGGCCGCGCGGGCGGCGTGCAGTGCGAGGGTGACCTCGCGGTGCGCGACGGCATTGCTGATTTTCCGGATGACCGGGTTGGCGGATTCCGGGGACTTCTTCATGATGTCCCAGTCATTGAGCCCGCCGGGCTCCAGGTGTTTCCGCTGGTGCAGGTATTCCAGGGAGGAGGAGAGCGTGGTGAGGGCGGACAGCCGCTCCGAAATCCCCAGGGCCCGGTCCCGGGAAACCGGAACGGGCGAGAAAACCGCCGAGGCTAGTTTCCTTATGTACCGCAAAACGCGCCTACCTCTCGGCTCGGCAAATGGCTTCGATTGGCGTTCGGTTAGCATGGACGGGGGGTGGGGGCCCCGGTCGACACCCGCCCGCCCCCCCAGGGTTTGCCCCCGGGTGGGGCGCGGGTAGAAA
>NZ_JBHXKA010000039.1:0-63634 GCF_042722885.1 Streptomyces sp. NPDC058401 | reverse complement strand
GCCCCAGGGGGTCCGGGCGCAGCCCGGGACACCTCCAGCCTCGCCGGCGTTTGAGGCGCGGGTCCGGGCAGAGCCCGGGGAACGGTGGAAGGGCGGGTAGGGGACTTCGCCCCGCAGGGCCCAACCAGCCGCACCCGCCCACCGGGCCCGCGCCGGGACGGCGGCCACCGCCGGACGGAGTCCGGCGCAGCAGCCAGAAGCCCGCGCAGCGGTGCGAGGGGTGCGTCAGGAAGGTGAGCGGCGCGTCAAAAAGGAGTGCGTGCCCGGTATGTGAGGCTTGGGGGATGCGGATCCTGGTTGTCGAAGACGAGGTCGGCCTCGCCGATTCACTGCGGCGCGGCCTCTCCGCCGACGGGCATTGGGTGGATCTCGCCCATGACGGCCACCGCGGGCTGGACCTGGCCCTGACCGGAGGCCCGTACGACGTGGTCCTCCTCGACCTGATGCTCCCGGGCCTCTCGGGCTACGAGATCTGCACCCGGATGCGCGCCCACGCAGTCGCCACGCCCGTGCTGATGCTGACCGCCAAGGACGGCGAGTACGACGAGGCCGAGGGCCTGGACTCGGGTGCGGACGACTACCTGACGAAGCCGTTCTCCTTCGTCGTCCTCGCCGCCCGCCTCCGCGCGCTCACCCGCCGCACGGCGACCGCCGGCGCCGCCCGGCCCAGTGTCCTGCAGGCCGGCGACCTCGTGCTGGACGCCCCGGGCCGCCGCTGCCGCCGGGGCACGCACGAGATCGAGCTGACCGCCCGTGAGCTCGGTGTCCTGGGCTGTCTGATGGAGCAGCCGGGCCGGGCCGTCGCCAAGCAGGACATCCTCGACGAGGTCTGGGACACCCCGCACGGCATCGACCCGAACATCGTCGAGGTCTACGTCTCCTCGCTCCGACGGAAGATCGACACTCCCTTCGGGCGCCGCTCGATCCTCACCGTGCACGGCACCGGCTACCGGATGGCTCCGGACGGTGGCTGAGCCGCGGTCGAAGCCACGGCCCCGCCGGCTCGGCAGTCTCCGTGCCCGCGCCGCCGCGGCCGCCGCCCTGGCGATGGCCGCCGTCCTGGCCGCGGGCGGGCTGTGGCTCTACACCCTGCTGCGCGCCAACCTCATCGAGAACACCACCGGCCGCACCGAGCTGGCCGCCCGCAAGGTGGCCGCCCAGTACGACACCGCGAGCTTCCCGGCCGGCGGCCGGCTGCCCGCGCCCGAGGGCGGGGTCGACCTGGTCCTCGTACGGAACGCGGCCGGCACGGTCGTGGCCACCAGCGGGGACCTGAAGGACACCCCGGAGCTCACGGAGCTGAGCCCCGCGCCCGGCCGGGACATGCGGTCGGCCGTCCTGCCGCCCGCGCGCCCCGGCGCACAGCGGCGCGTGGTGGTCGCCGTGGACGCGCCGGGCCCGCCGGGGGCGCACGACCCGCACACCGTCTACGCCGCGACGGTGCTCGGCGACGTCGACGACGCCAACCGGGCCGTCGCGCTGGGCCTGCTCGCCGGTGCGCCCCCGCTGATCGCCTTCTCGGCGCTGCTGGCCTGGTGGGTGACGGGCCACGCGCTGCGCCCGGTCACCGCGATCCGCACCGGGCTGGCGGCGGTCACCGGGAGCGAGCTGGACCGGCGGGTTCCGGACCCGGGCGGCGCCGACGAGATCGCGCAGCTGGCCCGGACCGTCAACGCGACGCTCGACCGGCTGGAGCGCAGCGACGCCCGCCAGCGGCAGTTCACCGCCGACGCCTCGCACGAGCTGCGCAACCCCCTCGCGGCCGTCCGGTCCCGGCTGGAGGTGGCGCTGCGGGATCCCGACCGGGAGTCGGTGGCGGCCGCGCTGGCCGATACCGAGCGGCTGCAGCGGATCGCGGCCGATCTGCTCCTGCTGGCCCGGCTGGACGGGGACGGCGGGCCCGCGCCGCGCTCCGAGCCGGTGGACCTCGTACTGCTGGCCGCCGAGGATGCGGCGCGGCGCCCGGATCCCCGGGTTCCGCTACGGCTGGACGCGCGGGCTCCCGTACCGGCCGCCGGGGATCCGGCGCGGCTGGAGCGGGCGCTGGCCAACCTGGTGGACAACGCCCTGCGGTACGCCCGTACCGGGGTCGTGGTCCGGGCCTTCGCCGAGGACGGCTGGGCGCTGCTGGAGGTCACGGACGACGGGCCGGGCATCCCGGAGGCCGACCGGGACCGGGTCTTCGAGCGGTTCGTGCGCCTGGACGCGGACCGGAGCCGGGCCGGCGGGGGCACCGGTCTGGGGCTGGCCATCGCGCGGGAGATCGCCCGGGCGCACGGCGGCGAGGTCCGTGCGCTCCCCGCGCCCGCCGGGGGCGCCCGGCTGGTGCTGCGCGTGCCGGGGCGCCCGGGTTCCTGAGGGGCGTGGCGCGGCCGTCCCTGAAGGCGCCTTCAGAACCCTCAGGGTTCCTTCAGCACCGTTCCCCCAGCATCGACAGGCATGAGTGCCCACCGCAGGAAGCCCCGTGACCCGAAGTCCCCGGCGCCCTCGCCCCGCAGCGGCCGCAGCCGGAGCCGCCGCCGCAGGCTCACCCGCACCCTGCTGGCGGCCGGCTGCGCCCTGGTGGTGCTCGCGGGGGCGACCGCCTGGTACCTGTACGACGACCTCGCCTCCAGCATCGGCAGTTCCAAGGCCCTGGAGGGCGCCGAGAAGTCGAAGTCCGGCGATGTGAACATCCTGCTGATGGGTCTGGACAGCCGCCGGGACCAGAACGGCGAGGACCTCCCGCCGACGATCCTCGAAAAGCTGCACGCCGGTGCGAGCTCCGATGTCGGCGGCTACAACACCAACACCCTGATCCTGCTGCACGTCCCCGCCGACGGGAGCCGGGCGAAGGCCTTCTCGGTGCCGCGCGACGATTTCGTCGAGCTGCACGGGGTGCCCGGGTTCACCGGCAAGGCCAAGATCAAGGAGGCGTACGGGCGGGCGAAGGCCAAGGCCGAGGACCAGCTCGCGGCCCAGGGGGTCAAGGACCGGCGGCAGCTGGAGCACGAGGGCCGCGAGGCGGGCCGCAAGGCCGAGCTGGAGACGGTGCGCAGCTTCCTGGGCGTGCCGATCGACCATTTCGCCGAGCTGAACCTGGCCGGTTTCTACCATCTCGCGGACGCGCTGGGCGGCGTACCGGTGTGCTTGAAGAAGCCGGTGAAGGACAGTTATTCGGGGGCCGACTTCCCGGCGGGGCGGCAGACGCTCGACGGGCAGCAGTCGCTGGCCTTCGTGCGGCAGCGGCACGGTCTGACCATGGGCGACCTGGACCGGACGAAGCGGCAGCAGGCGTTCCTGGCGGGGGCCACCTACAAGCTGAACCAGGCCGGGACCTTCACCGATCCGGTGAAGCTGATGAAGCTGATCGACTCGGCGAAGCAGGACGTCGTGACCGATCAGGGGTGGGACCTGCTGTCGTTCGTGAAGCAGGCGAGGAACCTGTCCGGGGGCAACGTGGAGTTTGTGACCCTTCCCATCGAGGGCTTCGGCCGGAACCACGACGCGGAGATAAACGTCGTAGATGATATGAAGATAAAGCGGTTCATAGCCGAGCGGATCGGGCCCGGGGCCTCAGCGAGCCCGAGCGCGCCTGGCGCCGCTCCCTCCTCACCGGGCACGCCGGGCACCCCGCAGGGCTCCGCCCAGGGCGCCCCCCAGGGCTCCGGCTCCGCGAGCCCCGCGCCCGCCCCGTCCCCGAGCAGCAGCGGAACCCCCGCCATCGACGGCGGCGGCGTCCCGTGCGTGGACTGAAGCCCCTGACCTCGGCGGGCGCGCGCCGCCGCACGGAAGCACTGCTCCTCGTCCTCGTCCTCGGCGTGACCATTTCCGGCCACATCTGCGCGGGCCTGGCGATGAACGGCGAACTGCCGTCCGGCCTCACCGGTTTCGTGGTCAGCATGACGCTGCTCGCGCTGGTGGGGCACCTGGCCGTGCGCCGGTTCGCGGCGTACGCGGATCCGCTGATCTTCCCGCTGGCCCTGCTGCTGACCGGGCTCGGGCTGGTGCTGCTGCACCGGCTGGACCAGGGCTACCTCGACCGGTACAACTCCCCGGCGACGGCGCCAGGCCAGCTGATGTGGACGGTGATCGGCGTCGCGGCCTGCATAGCGGTGCTGGGACTGCTGCGCGACCACCGGCTGCTCCAGCGGTTCATCTACATCACGATGGTCCTGGCGCTGGTGGCGCTGATCGCGCCCGCCTTCTTCGGCGCGGACACCTACGGGGCGAAGCGCTGGATCAAACTCGGCGGGCTCTCGGTGCAGCCGGGCGAATTCGTGAAGATCATGATCGCGGTGTTCTTCGCGGGCTACCTGGTGATCCACCGTGACGCGCTGGCCCTGTCGGGCCGCAAGTTCCTGGGCATGCGGCTGCCGCCGATGCGCCAGCTCGGACCCCTCATCACGGTGTGGATCATCTCGCTGCTCGTGCTGGTCTTCGAGCGCGACCTCGGGACCTCGCTGCTCTTCTTCGGCGTCTTCGTGGTCATGCTCTACGTGGCCACGGAACGCACCAGCTGGATCGTCTGCGGCCTGGTCCTCGCCTCGGCGGGCGCCTTCGTGGTGGGCACGACGGAGCCGCACGTCCAGGCCCGTGTGGCTGCCTGGCTGAACCCGCTGTCGTACTACTGGAAGGTCAGGCCGCCGGGCGTCTCCTCGGACCAGTCGGCGCAGGCCCTGTTCAGCTTCGGCACGGGCGGGATCTCCGGCACGGGCCTCGGCCTGGGCCATCCGGAACTGATCAAGTTCGCGGGCCGCAGCGACTTCATCCTGACGACGGTGGGCGAGGAGCTCGGCCTGGCCGGGGTCATGGCCGTCCTGATCCTCTACGCCCTCCTCGTGCAGCGCGGGCTGCGGATGGCGCTGGGCGCCCGCGACCCGTTCGGCAAGCTGCTGGCGGTGGGCCTGTCGTCCGCGCTGGCCCTGCAGGTCTTCATCGTGGCGGGCGGCGTCACGGGGCTGATCCCGCTGACGGGCAAGGCGCTGCCCTTCCTGGCCGCGGGCGGCTCGTCCCTGCTGGCCAACTGGATCATGATCGCCCTGCTGCTGCGCATCTCCGACAGCACGGAACGACAACGCGAGGCGGACGCCCGGGGCCCGGCGGAGACGACGATCACGCCCGTGATGGCGGCGGCGGGCCCGGGAGCGGGTCCCTAGAGGGCCTGTGGCGAGGGTCCCAAGAGGGCCTGTGGCGCCGGCCCCTAGAGGTAGTCCTCCAGCCGCCCTATCCGGTACCCCTGCTCCTGTATCCGCTGGAGCATCCGGGTCGCCATCTGGATCTCCGTAGCGCCCTTGAGCTCGGCGGGGCCGCGGAAGTGGGCCAGGACGATGTCACCCGGTTTGAGGGCGGAGCCTTCGGCGTACTGGAAGTTGTTGATCTGCATCGACACCCGCCACAGGAGGAGCTGCGCTATCCCGCACTCGTGCGCGGCCCGGAGGGTGTCGTCGTTGTAGTTGCCGTACGGCGGGCGGAAACGGGTCGGCTTCGTGCCGAAGCGCTTCTCCAGGCGTTCCTGCTGCCCGCATATCTCCTTCTTCTGCGCCTCGAAGGACAGGGTGCGGAGATTCGGGTGCGTCAGGGTGTGGTTGTTTATCGTGCTGCCGGAGCCGTTGTCGCGGAGCTTTTCGAAGTGGCCGTAGTCCGACGAGGCGATGTTGTCCGTCAGGAACATGCTGATCGGCAGCTTCAGGTCGGCGGCCATCTTCAGGAACTCGGGGTTCTTCTCGGCCCCGTCGTCGAACGTCAGGAAGACGACCTTGTCGTCCGCCGGGACGGGTATTCGGTCGATGACCTGGACCCGGCCCGCCTTGGCCTGCGGGATCTGGGGTTTGACGGCCGGCTTGGGCGCGTACTGGAGGGGGCCGCTGAGGCCCCACTTCTTGTACGCCTCGTCCGCCGCGGCCTGCGATCCGCTGCCCGTGGCGGAGGGGGAGGCCGCCCCCGAGGGCGACGGGGTCGCCCTGGCCTCCGTGGTCTTGCGCCCCAGTCTTTCGATGGGGTCCACGCTGTCCCCGCACCCCGTCAGGGACAGCGCGAGCGCGCCGGCCGTCAGCGTTCCGGCTACGAACCGGCGCGCGTGCTTCACAAGTAGTCCTCCAGGCGGGCCACGGCATACCCCTTGTCCGTGACGGTCTTCATGACATGACGGATCATGTCAGTCATGCTTCCCTTCCAGTCTTCCTTGCCCCGGAAGTGGGTGAGGATGATGTCACCGGGGTGCAGGTCCTTGTCCCACTCCCGCCAGTCCATCCGGTTCGGGAAGGCCTCCTCGGCCCACAGCGGAACGGCCTTGACCCCGCAGGACTTGGCCGCGCGCAGCGTGTCCTCGTTGTAGTTCCCGTACGGCGGCCGGAAGAGCGTCGGACGCTTGCCGAAGGTCTTCTCGATCGTGTCCTGCTGCCCGCAGATCTCCTGGCGCTGCTTCTCGTACGAGAGCGCCGGCATGTAGCGGTGGTTGAGCGTGTGGTTGTTCAGCGTGACGCCCGCCGCCTGCATCTCCTTGAAGTACGGGTAGTTGTCCCGGACCAGGTAGTCGCTGAGGAAGGCGGTGTACGGGAGCTTGAGTTCCTGCATCATCTTCAGGAACTCGGGGTCCTTCTCGGCCCCGTCGTCGATCGTCAGGAAGACGACCTTCTCCTCCGTGGGGACGGTGGTGAAGACCGGGGGCAGCTCGTCCTGGCCCTCGACCTCGAAGCCGTCGCGGGTGGTGATCTCCGGCTTCTGCTTGGGCGCCTGCGGAGCGACGAGCGGCGGCTTGACCAGCCCCCACTTCTTCGCGGCGACGATCCGCACCTGCTGGAGGGCCTTCAGCTTCTCGGCGTAGTTGCCGAGCGCGCCGGCCGCTCCGGCCTGCTCGCCCGCGGCGCCCGCGGCGGCCTTCGCCTTCGCCGCCTTGTCCGGGGTCCCGGACCCGCCGGCCCCGCAACCCGTGCCGAGTGCGGCGACGAGCAGTGCGGCCATCGCGGCCGTACCCAACCGGCCGCGCGCAACTGCCGCGATCCGGTGACCGTGTAGCGTCTTATGTTCCTTTTGTCGGACTAGCTGCATAGTTCGGGATCTTTACACCCTTCACGCGCGCGCCCCGGGCGACACCGCGAGGGGAATCCGACCTTCCTCCGAGTGGCCCACCGTGGCCGACAATGGACCCGTGACCCCCGAAGACTTCGCCGCGCTCCTCGCCCCCGAGGGCCACGCCCTCCTCGACTCGCTCCGCGACTACGACCCCGCCCAGGAGCTCGCCGTCGCCACCCGGCTGCGCCGCGAACACCCCGCCGCACTGGTCTCCGCGGCCCTGGGGCAGGCCCGGCTGCGCCAGCGGGCGGTCCCGAAGTTCGGGGCCGAGGACGCCCACCGGATGTACTTCACCCCCGGCGGCGGGGAGATGGCCACCCGCGCCTCGGTGGCCTCCTACCGCGCCGAGCGGCTGGCCGCCCTGGGCGTACGCAGCCTCGCGGACCTCTGCTGCGGAATCGGCGGCGACGCCCTCGCGCTGGCCCGGCTCGGCATCCGCGTACTGGCGGTGGACCACGATCCGCTGACCGTCGCCGTGGCCCGCGCCAATGCCGGGGCGCTGGGCCTGGCGGACCTGATCGAGGTGCGGGAGGCCGATGTGACCGAGGTCGACACCGCGGGCTACGACGCCGTCTTCATCGACCCGGCCCGCCGGGGCGGCCGGGGCAGGATCTTCGACCCCGAGTCCTATTCGCCCCCGCTGTCCTGGGCGATCGCCACCGCCCGCTCCGCGAAGATCGCCGCCATCAAGATCGCCCCCGGCATCCCGCACGAGGCGGTGCCCGCCGAGGCGCAGGCCGAGTGGATCTCCGACCAGGGGGACGTGAAGGAGGCCGTGCTGTGGTTCGGGACGGCCCCCGGCGAGATCCGCGCCACCCTGCTGCCCGGCCCGCGGGCGCTGGCGACCGCCGATCCGCTGCCCGATCCCGAGGCCGGCCCCGTCGGCCGCTACCTCTACGAGCCCGACGGCGCCGTGATCCGGGCCCACCTCGTCGCCGAGGTCGCCGAGCAGCTGGGCGGCAGGCTGATCGACCCGACCATCGCCTACATCACCGCCGACGAGCTGCACGAGACCCCGTACGCGACCTCGTACGAGATCACCGACGTGCTGCCGTTCGGACTGAAGAAGCTCAAGGCGCTGCTGCGCGAGCGCGGGGTCGGCATCCTCACGGTGAAGAAGCGCGGCTCCGCGATCGAGCCCGAGGAGCTGCGCAAGAAGGTCAAGCCGCAGGGGCCGAACTCCGCCACGGTGTTCCTGACCCGGGTCGCGGGAGCCCCCTCCATGCTGATCGGCTCACCGGCCGGCCGCCCCTGACGACCCCTCGGGCAGCGCGGCCTCCCCTGACGACCCCTCGGGCAGCGCGGCCTCCCCTGACGCCCCCTCGGGCACCGCGGCCGCCCGGCCGGTGCCCCCGAAGACCCGGATCGCCCAGCGGTAGTGCGCGCCCGCCTTGCCGAGGCCCAGCAGGGCGGTGATCCACAGGATCATGCCGAGGCCCATGGTGTAGGCGACCTCCCCGTACGTGTCGTGGCCGGGCCGGGCCGAGGACGCCGATCCGAAGGTCACCCAGAGTCCGAGCCCGCCCAGGGCGAAGGAGGCCAGCAGCCAGACGAGGCTGCGCCCGGGCGCCCGTACGGCGGCGTCCACGGCCGGGTCCCGGTCCAGCTCCGCCCAGGCGCACAGCAGCCGGCGCACCTGCCGGTCCCGCTTGGCGCCCCAGGCGAACCAGAACCCGGCCGGTATCAGCACGCCCACGCCGAGGACGGCGAAGATCAGGCCGAAGAGGTACGCGAACGGGTCGTGCGTCTCGATGGCCATCAGGGCCATCCCGACGAAGGACCAGCCCAGGGCGAAGACCGCCGAGACCGCCCAGAGGAGCAGGAGCCGGCCGAAGCCCAGGCTGCGCCGCCCGAGCTCCCCCAGGAAACGCGCACGGTCGGCCCGTACGGCGTTCGCGTCGAGCCAGGCGCGCAGGTGCGCGGGAGGGGGCGGCGGCGGCAGGTCACGGCGGGGCATGCGCACGACCATATCCGCACACCCGTACGTCCGGAGGACCGCCGGGCGGAGGCTCAGCTTCCGCCCGGCTCCCCGACCTCCACCGATTCGAAGCGCCAGCGGTGGACCGCCCGCGTGATCAAGTCGGCTGCGGGCTCCGGCAGTTCCGGCAGATCGGCGCCGATCCCCTCGGCGGTCTCCCACCAGGTGATGACGAGCACCCGGTCCTGCGGGGCGCTGAACACCTCGCGCCGCAGCGGGTCTTGGGCCAGGATCCGCGAACGGGCCCACTCCAGCAGCTCGTTGGCCCGCCCGGGCACGGACCGGGCCTCCCACATCAGCGCGATGGTGCTCACGAGTACAGGTTGTCCTTGCTCAGCTCGTGCACGTGGTCGTGGTCGTGCGCATGGCCGTGTCCGTGGGCGTGCCCGTGGCCCTCGCCGTCCTCGTGGGAATGGCCGTGGGAATGGCCGGGAACGTGCGGTTCGGTCACCGGCAGCGAGGAGTCCGCCGACAGGTCCCAGTCCGAGGGGGCCCTGTTGCGCTTGACCATCTCCGCGCCCAGCGCCGCCACCATCGCGCCGTTGTCCGTGCACAGCTTCGGCCGCGGCACCCGCAGGATGATCCCCGCGTCGTCGCACCGCTCCTGGGCGAGTGAACGCAGCCGGGAGTTGGCCGCAACCCCGCCGCCGATCATCAGGTGGTCGACGCCCTCGTCCTTGCACGCACGGATCGCCTTGCGCGTCAGCACGTCCACCACCGCCTCCTGGAAGGAGGCCGCCACGTCGCGCACCGGCACCTCCTCGCCCGCCTTGCGCTTCGCCTCGATCCAGCGGGCGACCGAGGTCTTGAGCCCGGAGAAGGAGAAGTCGTACGGGGCGTCGCGCGGCCCCGTCAGCCCGCGCGGGAAGGCGATCGCCTTCGGGTCCCCTTCGCGCGCGAGGCGGTCGATGACCGGACCGCCGGGGAAGCCCAGCTGCAGGACGCGCGCGATCTTGTCGAAGGCCTCGCCCGCCGCGTCGTCGATGGTCGCGCCGAGCGGCCGTACGTCGGAGGTGATGTCGGGGGCCAGCAGCAGCGAGGAGTGCCCGCCGGAGACCAGCAGCGCCATCGTCGGCTCGGGCAGCGGCCCGTGCTCCAGCTGGTCGACGCAGATGTGCGAGGCCAGGTGGTTCACCCCGTACAGCGGCTTGCCCAGCGCGTACGCGTAGGCCTTCGCCGCGGAGACGCCCACCAGCAGGGCCCCCGCCAGGCCGGGGCCGGCGGTGACGGCGATGCCGTCGAGGTCGCGGGCGCTGACCCCGGCCTCCTTCAGGGCGCGCTCGATGGTGGGGACCATCGCCTCCAGGTGCGCGCGGGAGGCCACCTCGGGCACGACCCCGCCGAAGCGGGCGTGCTCGTCGACGCTCGACGCGATGGCGTCGGCGAGCAGCGTGGTGCCGCGGACGATGCCGACGCCGGTCTCGTCGCAGGAGGTCTCGATGCCGAGGACGAGCGGTTCGTCAGCCATGGGTCGTCTCACCTTGCAGGGGTACGGAGTCGGGGAGTGCGGAATCGGGGTCTGCGGGGTCCGCGTGGTCCACGGGGACCGCCGGATCGGACACGCGGCGCATCACGAGGGCGTCCACGTTGCCGGGCTGGTAGTAGCCGCGCCGGAAGCCGATCGGCTCGAAGCCGAAGCGCGCGTAGAGCTTCTGGGCCCGGACGTTGTCCACCCGCACCTCCAGCAGCACCTCGGCGCACTCGAACGCGGTGGCGGCGCGCAGCAGCTCGGTCAGCAGCCGGGCACCGAGCCCGGTGCCCCACTGGTCGCGGGCCGCGGCGATGGTCTGTACGTCGGCCAGGTCCCCGGCGGCGGCCAGCCCGGCGTAGCCGACCAGCCGGCCCGCCTCCTGCGCCACCACGTAGCGGCGCGTGGCGCCGGGGCCGCGGGCGTGGGCGAGCTCGGACCAGAACATCCCGGCCGACCAGGCGTCCTCGGGGAACAGCTCGTGCTCCAGCTCCAGCACGGGCTCGATGTCCCACCAGCGCATCTCGCGCAGGACGACGGCTGAGGTGGCTGTCACTGCGGGGTGACCACCTTGTAGTTCTTGGGCACCTCGGCGTCGGGCCGGCGCAGGTAGAGCGGGACCGGCGGCATCCCGTCGGCGTTCTCGAACGCCTCCCCCGCCGCCAGCCGGTGTACGGCCAGGGCCGCCAGCGCGGCGGCGCTCTGGTGCTCGGGGGCCCGGGCGTCGGTGAAGACCTCCGGGTACAGCTGCGCCCCCTGCCCGACGGCGGGCAGTCCGGCGACGCGCTCGGCGATATCGGCCGGCCGGTCCACCGCGGGCTCGCCGACCCGGGTGCGGGGGTCCTCGTAGCGCGCCCAGTAGACCTCCTTGCGCCGGGCGTCGGTGGCCACGACGAAGGGGCCCTCGATCCCGGCCGCGCCGGCCGCGTAGGCCAGGCCGTCGAGGGTGCACAGCCCGTGGACGGGCACGCCGAGGACGGAGGCGAAGGTGGACGCGGTCACGAGGCCGACGCGCAGTCCGGTGTACGGGCCGGGGCCGACCCCGACGACGATGCCGGTGACGGCGTCGAGCTTCACCCCCGCCTCGGCGAGGACCTTGTCCACGGAGGGCAGCAGCAGCTCCCCGTGGCGGCGGGCGTCGACCTGGTTCGACTCGGCGAGGACGGACTCGCCGTCGTGCAGGGCGACGGTGACGGCGGGCGTGGCGGTATCTACAGCGAGCAAGAGCACGCGAACAGCCTACGACTCCGGGGCCCCCGGCCCTTGCGGCCGGTCTGCGGGCACCCCTGCTGCTACCTTCGGACCAGGTGTCGGGGTGTGATCGTCCGCCCGGCATCCGACTGGCATCGACTGACCATGCGGAGAGGTGGAGCAAGGTGGCACGCAGCAGCTCGGGAATCGTGGCCGGGCTCACCGTCGGGGCGCTCGCCGTCGTCGGTTTCCTCGGCTACCAGGCCTCCGCCTCCGCTCCCGCCCTCCCGCCGAAGGCCGTCGCGCAGAGCCCGGTACCCGCCCCCAGCGACTCCGGTCCGGCCAAGACGGACCCGGCGAAGCCGGTGGCCCTCCCGGCCGGATCCGGCACCGGGGTGCGCGTCGTGTACTCGCTGAGCGCCAAGCGCGTCTGGCTGGTGGGACCCTCCGGGGAGCCGAAGTCCTTCGCGGTGGTGCCGAGCACGGTGCACCCGGCCCCCGGCAGTTACACGGTGGGCGGCCGCACGGGCTCGGTGACCGGCTCGGACGGGGTGCCGATCGAGCACGTCGTCCGGTTCGCGAGTCCGCAGGGCATCACGGTCGGCTTCAGCGCGCGGGTGGACAACACCCTGCCGGCGCCCGATCCGGCGAAGAAGACCGGCGGCGTCCGCATGCTGCGCGCCGACGGGGACGCGATGTGGGCCTTCGCGACGATCGGCTCGAAGGTCGTCGTCGTTCCCTGACCGGGCCCGACCCGGTAGTCCGCGACACGCCAAATTCACTCGTACGGGGACTGCGCCGCCGGGGTACTCCCCCGGTTCAGGCCCCTCCGGACCGCTTCAGACCCCTCCGGACCGCTTCAGGCCGCTTCGGACTCCGGGGCGGCCTGGTCGCCGTCCTCCGCACCCTGCGCCGCGTCCCGTTCGGGATCGGGCTCCGGGGCGTGCTCGCGCGCGGGCGGGGTCGACACGGCGCTGGCGGCGACGCCCGCGGCGAGCAGCGCCCCCATGGACACCGCGGACGGACGGGGGACGCCCGCTGCTCCTGTTGCCGACATGGCTGCCTCCTGGCCGGGGCCAGCCCGTACTTAGGTACGCCTAACCAGCCCTCCGTACCATGTGACCACGCGCCCCGCCGCCCGCGCAATATTTTCCCGACGACTTGTCGGAACGTTTCTCGCCTCGGCCTACTCCGACAGCACGCCCGCGAGGCTCTCCAGACCCGCCCCGGCCGACCAGCGGGCACCGATCCCGCGGACCGTCACCTCGCGCACGTCGTCCAGGACCTCCTCGTGGCCCACCGCCCGGCGGATCAGCACGTGCAGCCGGTCGTCGGACAGCTCCTCGACCTTGCCGTCGCCCCACTCCACGACGATGACGGACTCGGGCAGCGAGACGTCGAGGTCCAGGTCCTCCATCTCGTCGAGCCCGCCGCCCAGCCGGTACGCGTCCACGTGCACCAGCGCCGGACCGCCGGTCAGCGAGGGGTGGACCCGGGCGATCACGAAGGTCGGCGAGGTCACGGCCCCGCGCACGCCCAGGCCCTCACCGAGCCCGCGGGTCAGGGTGGTCTTCCCGGCGCCGAGCTCCCCGGTCAGCAGCACGAGGTCACCGGGGCGCAGCAGCCCGGCGATCCGCCGCCCGAGGTCCTGCATGGCGTCGGGCGAACCGACCGTGACGTGCGTTTCCGTCTCAGGTACTTCTTCCATGCCCGGCAACGTTAGCCGCTGCGGACACCGTCCCGGTGCGCGAGAGCAGCTCGGTGAGCAGCCGGGTCACGGTGTCCGGCCGCTCCAGCATCATCAGGTGCCCGGCGGACTCCAGGACGACCAGCTCCGCGGAGGGCAGCGCCTCCTTGATGGCCAGGCTGTGGTCGGGCGGGGTGACCATGTCGCCGTCCCCGGCGATGACGGTGACGGGGATGTCCGCGAACCGCTGGAGCGCGGCCGTCTTGTCGTGCGCCTGGAAGGCCGGGTAGAACTCGGCGACCACGTCGATCGGCGTGGCCTCGATGAGCCGCTCGGCGAAGCGGGCCACGGCCGGATCCACGTCGCGCGAGGCGAAGGAGTACATCTTGACCATGCCGGCGAACAGGTCGGCGGTGGCCCGCCGGCCCTTCTCCACCAGCTCCACCTGGGTACCGAGGGCCTTGAGCACCCCGGGCAGGAGCTTGCGTACCGTCGAGAAGCCCAGGGAGGGCAGCCCGTACGTGACCTCGTCCAGCCGGCCGCTGGAGGTGCCGACCAGCGCCACCCCGGCCACCCGGTCCCGGACCAGGTCGGGGAACTCCTGGGCCAGCCCCATGATGGTCATTCCGCCCATCGAGTGACCGACCAGGATCAGCGGACCCTCGGGGGCGGCGGCGTCGATGACGGCCTTCAGGTCGCGGCCGAGCTGTTCGAAGGTGACGGGCTCGCCGGCGGCCTGGGCCAGGCCGCGCGCGCTGCGGCCGTGGCTGCGCTGGTCCCAGTAGACGGCGCGGACCAGTCCGCGCAGGGCGGCGCGCTGGAAGTGCCAGGAGTCCTGCGCGAGGCAGTAGCCGTGGCAGAACACCACGGTCGGGCGGGCCGGAGCCTTGCGGCGCAGGCGGCGCCGCTTCGTCTCCTCGGGCAGTTCGTCGACCTCGTAGTAGAGGGCGGTGCCGTCCTCGGCCCGCGCGGTGCCGGGGGCGCCGCGCAGGGATCCGTAGTCCCCGGTCGCGTCGAGCGCGAGGCGCGCCTTCATCCGCATGCCCCGGCCGACCGTGATCCGTTCGACCGCGACCCCGGCCGCCGCACCGGCGGCTATCACGCCGATGGCGGCGCCGGCCCAGCCCGCCTTGCGCCAGTTCTCACTCACGCCGCCTCGCTCACTCAGCCGTTGAGGTACACGCGGGGGACCCGGCCCCCGATACGGGTGACGATCTCATACGCGATCGTATGTGCCGCTCGAGCCCAGTCCTCGGCGGTGGGTTCGCCGCGCTCCGCGTCCCCGAAGAGGACGGCCTCGTCGCCGACGGCGGCGTGGCCGCCCTCCAGGTCGACCACGAACTGGTCCATGGCGACGCGCCCGGCGACGGTACGGATGCGGCCGCCGACGAGCACCGGGCCGCGCCCGGAAGCCTGCCGCGGGACGCCGTCGGCGTAGCCCGCCGGGATCAGCGCGAGGCTGGTCTCGCCCTCGGTGACGTAGTGGTGCCCGTAGCTGACGCCGTGCCCGGCCGGCACCGTCTTGACCAGGGCCACGGAGGCCTTGAGCGCCATCGCGGGCCGCAGTCCGAGCTGGGCGGGGGTGCCGAGCTCGGGGGCGGGCGAGACCCCGTAGACGGCGATGCCGCAGCGGACCAGGTCGAAGTGGGACTCGGGGAGGGTGAGCGTGGCCGGCGAGTTGGCGATGTGCCGGACCTCGGGCTCGACGCCCTCCTTCTCCGCGTACGCGAGCATGTCGCGGAAGGCGGTCAGCTGGAGCTGGATGGACGGGTGTCCCGGCTCGTCGGCGCAGGCGAAGTGCGACCAGACGCCGGTGACGCGGACGGTCCCCTCGGACTGCGCGGCGACGGCCGCGGTCACCAGGGCCTCCCAGTCGGCGGGCTGGCAGCCGTTGCGGCCCAGGCCGGTGTCGGCCTTGAGCTGGATCCTGGCCGTCAGTCCGGCGGCGCGCGCGGCCGCCCGTACCTCGTCCAGGGCCCACATCGCACTGACGGACACGTCGATACCGGCCTCGACGGCCTCCCGCCACGGCCCGCCGGGCGTCCACAGCCAGCACAGGACGGGCCCTTCGAGCCCGGCGGCCCGCAGCGCGAGCGCCTCCTCGGGCGTGGCGGTCCCGAGCCAGCTCGCACCGGCCTCCTGAGCGGCCCTGGCGCAGGCCACGGCCCCGTGCCCGTAGGCATCCGCCTTGACGACGGCCATCAGTGCGGACCGGGGCGCCCGCTCGCGCAGGGCCCGTACGTTCGCCCGGACGGCGTCAAGATCGATCTCGGCGTACACGCGCGCGGCTGTCTCGTTCATCCCCCACAGTCTCTCAGAGCCCCGCCCACCGGGCCGAACAGGCGTGGCCCGTGGCAAATCCAGCCTCGCCGGCGTTTGAGGCGCGGGGGTCCGGGGGCAGCGCCCCCCGGCAACGGCGCCGCACGCTCACGCACGGCCTGGGTCGTCTCTTTCGGATCTTGTCGGCCGAGCCCGCGGCGTCTGGTGCCGTGCCTGGGCGTGCTGCCGGGGCGCTCGCGTACTGGGCGTACGTGGTCGCCCCGGCAGTGCGGCCAGGCGCGGTGCCAGGCGTCGCGGGCCCGGCAAGATCCGAAAGAGACGGCCTAGCCGCGAGCTACCTCCCGCCACGCCCGGGGCAGGGCCTCGGCCACCTGGTGGGCCAGGAGGGGGCCGCCGGTGAGGCGGGCCGCCAGGCCGTGGAGGTACGCCGCCACGGACGCGGCGTCCAGGGCCGGCAGCCCGGCCGCCAGCAGGGACCCCGCCAGCCCGGACAGCACGTCCCCGCTCCCGGCGGTGGCCAGCCACGGGGTCCCGGTCGGGTTCACCCGGAGGGGTCCGGGCCCGGCCGGGGCGATCAGGGTCGTCGACCCCTTCAGCAGCGCCACCGCCCCGTACCGCTCCGCGAGCCCCCGTACGGCCTCCCGCCGCCCCGCCTCGACCGTCTCCCGCGCGAGCCCCAGCAGCGCCGCCGCCTCCCCCGCGTGCGGGGTCAGCAGGGTCGGGGCGGCCCGGGCCCGCAGCACTCCGGGGTCCAGCCCGCGCAGCCCGTCCGCGTCCACGAGCACCGGTACCGGCTGCGACAGCGCCTCCCGCACCTCCGGCCCGCCCTCGTCGCCCAGCCCGGGCCCGACCACCCAGGCCTGCA
The DNA here is from genome assembly GCF_042722885.1 of Streptomyces sp. NPDC058401. NCBI lineage: Bacteria > Bacillati > Actinomycetota > Actinomycetes > Kitasatosporales > Streptomycetaceae > Streptomyces > Streptomyces sp. NPDC058401. The sequence goes on along the minus strand of NZ_JBHXKA010000039.1, from coordinate 47,112 downwards.
CCCGGCCGGTCCCGATCAGCGTCTCCGGGTACCGGGCCAGTACGGCGTCGGCCACCGCAGGCGGCCCCACGTAGCGCACCGCGCCCGCGCCGCCCCGCAGCGCCCCCGCCACCGCGAGCACCGCCGCGCCCGGGTAGCGCGCGGACCCGGCGACGATCCCGAGCACGCCGCGCCGGTACTTGTCGCTGACCGCCGTCGGCTCCGGCAGCAGCCCGGCCACGTCGGCGTGCTGCAGGGCCTCCACCTCGGGGGGCCCGAAGGCCAGCCCGATGTCCACCAGGTGCAGGACGCCCGCCCGCGAGGCCCCCGGGTCGATCAGCAGGCCCGGCTTGTACGCCCCGAAGGTCACCGTCACGTCCGCCGTCACGGCGGCTCCGGCCACTTCCCCGGTGTCCGCGTCCACCCCGCTCGGCAGGTCCACCGCGACCACCACCGCGCCCGCCGGGATCCGCTCCACCAGCGCGGCCGCGGCCGGCCGCAGCGCGCCCCGGCCGCCGATCCCGACCAGCCCGTCGAGCACCAGGTCGGCCCGGTCGGGCACGGCCCCGGCGAGGCGCCCGCCGGCGGCCCGCAGCGCAGCCAGTCCGCCCGCGTGCACCCGGTCCGGATCCATCGCGACGGCCGTCACTCCGGCCCCGCGCCGGGCCAGCTTCGCGCCCGCGTAGAGGGTGTCCCCGCCGTTGTCCCCCGGGCCGACCAGCAGCAGCACCCGGGACCCGTACACGCGGGGCAGCAACCGCACGCAGACGGCGGCCAGTCCGGCCGCCGCCCGCTGCATCAGGGTGCCTTCGGGCAGCCGGGCCATCAGCTCGCGCTCGGCGGCCCGTACGGTCTCCACGCTGTAAGCAGTACGCATGCCACCAGCCTGCCCGAAGAAGGCTCCTATCCTTCGGCGATCACCACCGCGGAGGCGATGCCCGCGTCGTGGCTGAGCGAGATGTGCCAGGACTTCACGCCCAGGGCCAGCGCCCGCGCCTCCACCGTTCCGGACACCCGCAGCCGCGGCTGTCCGCTGGCCTCCACGTACACCTCGGCGTCGGTCCACAGCAGCCCGGCGGGCGCGCCGAGCGCCTTGGCGAGCGCCTCCTTGGCGGCGAACCGGGCGGCGAGCGAGGCGGTCCCGCGCCGCTCGCCGCCCGGCAGGGTCAGTTCCGCGTCGAGGAACAGCCGCCCGGCCAGGCCCGGCGTGCGCTCCAGCGCGGCACCGAACCGCTCGATCTCCGCCACATCGATTCCGACGCCGATAATCACAACAACAGCTCCAGCTCAGCCAACTACTCCACAGTCACCACTGTGCTCGATTGTCGGTGACCTGCTCCGTTCGCTGCGCTCACTCCACAGTCACCGACTTGGCGAGGTTACGCGGCTGGTCCACCTCGTTGCCGCGCGCCGTCGCCAGCTCGCACGCGAACACCTGGAGCGGCACGGTGGCCACGAGCGGCTGGAGCAGCGTCGGGGTGGCCGGGATGCGGATGAGGTGGTCGGCGTACGGGACCACCGCCTCGTCCCCCTCCTCGGCGATCACGATGGTCCGCGCCCCGCGCGCCCGGATCTCCTGGATGTTGGACACGATCTTGTCGTGCAGCACCGAGCGCCCGCGCGGCGACGGTACGACGACCACCACCGGCAGGTCCTTCTCGATGAGCGCGATCGGCCCGTGCTTGAGCTCGCCCGCCGCGAAGCCCTCGGCGTGCATGTACGCCAGCTCCTTGAGCTTGAGCGCGCCCTCCAGCGCCACCGGGTAGCCGACGTGCCGTCCCAGGAACAGCACGGTGTTCTTGTCGGCGAGCGAGCGCGCCAGCTCCCGTACCGGTTCCATGGTCTCCAGCACGGTGTCCACGGCCGCGGCGATGTCCGACAGCTCCCGGATCACGGAGCGGATCTCGTCGCCCCACTTCGTGCCCCGGACCTGCCCGAGGTAGAGGGCGACCAGGTAGCAGGCCACGAGCTGCGTCAGGAAGGCCTTCGTCGAGGCGACGGCCACCTCGGGTCCCGCGTGCGTGTAGAGGACGGCGTCCGACTCGCGCGGGATCGTCGAGCCGTTCGTGTTGCAGATCGCCAGCACCTTGGCGCCCTGCTCGCGGGCGTGGCGCAGCGCCATCAGGGTGTCCATCGTCTCACCGGACTGCGAGATCGCGATCACCAGCGTCCGCTGGTCCAGGATCGGGTCGCGGTAGCGGAACTCGCTGGCCAGCTCCGTCTCGCAGGGGATGCGCGTCCAGTGCTCGATGGCCAGCTTCGCGATCATGCCCGCGTGGTAGGCCGTACCGCAGGCCACGATCACGACCTTGTCGACCTCGCGCAGCACCGAGTCGGGGATGCGCACTTCGTCGAGGGTCAGCAGGCCGTTCGCGTCGATGCGGCCCAGGAGGGTGTCGGCGACGGCCTTCGGCTGCTCGGCGATCTCCTTGAGCATGAAGTAGTCGTAGCCCCCCTTCTCGGCCGCGGAGGCGTCCCAGTCCACGTGGTACGCCCGCACGTCCGCGGGCGAACCGTCGAAGTTGGTCACCGTGACCCCGTCGCGGCGCAGTTCCACGACCTGGTCCTGCCCCAGCTCGATCGCGGAGCGGGTGTGGGCGATGAAGGCGGCCACGTCGGAGGCGAGGAAGTTCTCGTCCTCTCCGACCCCCACCACGAGCGGCGAGTTGCGGCGCGCGCCGATCACCACGTCCGGCTGGTCGGCGTGCACGGCGACCAGGGTGAAGGCCCCGTCGAGCTGCCGGCAGACCTGGCGCATGGCCTCCGCCAGGTCCCCGCCGGCGCCCTCGAACCGCTCGGCCAGCAGGTGCGCCACGACCTCGGTGTCCGTCTCGGATTCCAGCCGGTGCCCGCGCTCGGCGAGCTCGGCCCGCAGTGCGGCGAAGTTCTCGATGATCCCGTTGTGTACGACGGCCACGCGCCCCGAGTTGTCGAGGTGCGGGTGGGCGTTGACGTCGGTGGGCCCTCCATGGGTGGCCCACCGGGTGTGTCCGAGCCCCGTGGAACCGGCCGGCAGCGGGTGCCCGACCAGCTCCTTCTCCAGATTGACCAGCTTGCCGGCCTTCTTGACGGCGGCGAGTTCCCCGTCGGCGAGCACGGCGACACCCGCCGAGTCGTAGCCGCGGTACTCCAGCCGCTTGAGTCCGGCAATGACCACATCGAGCGCCGACTGCGCTCCCACGTAACCCACGATTCCGCACATAAGCCGCAGGGTACGCCGTAGTTGGCTCGGCGCCCGGTACCTGAACCGGACGAAAAAACCCGCCCCGGCGAATGCGCCGGGGCGGGAGTGACGCGTGTTCGAACGGGTGGTCAGCCGAGCTTCTTGACCTGCGCCGCGACGACGTCCTTCGGCTGCTCGGCGGTACCGGCCAGGCTGATGGCGGAGAAGGTGACGAGGGAGCTGCCCTTGCGCACGACCACGAGCTCCGTCGTGGCCTTGTCCCCCGAGTCGTCCAGTTCGAGGGTGTAGGCGAGCGCCTCGTCCCCCGCGGTCACGGGGGCGGCCGGGGAGACCTTGCTGATCTTGCCCGCGTCCCCGCCCGTCCGGATCCCGAACCCGCCCGCACAGGTCGTGCCCGCGTTCTTGAGGGAGGCGAAGGCCTCTTCCGCGCCCTTGCCGTCGTACGAGGACAGGGCGACGGCCGTGACGGTCGACCCGAGGGCGTTCAGCCCCGCCTTCGCCTTCTCCGCCTCACTGGCGTCCGGGTCCGCTTCGGCCTTCGGCTTGGCCACGCCCTTGATCCGCGCGGTTCCCGCGGGGGTGCCGACCGCGGCCATCGACTGGGCCTGGACCAGCGGGAGGCAGGCGGCCACGTCGCTGGCGAGGTCCGCACCGGCCTTGACCTCCTCCTCGGTCGCCGCCTTGAGGAGGTGGTCGGGCAGGTCGGCCTGGGCCACGAGCAGCGGAGCGAGCTCGGCGGCCGTCTTGCCCTTGGCGGCCGCGGCCGCCGGGGCGGAGGCGGTGGGCTTGGTGTCGGACTTCGCGTCGGCCGCGCCGGAGGAGCCCCCGCAGGCGGTGGCGAGCAGGGCCAGCGACACGGCCGAGGCGGACAGGACGGTACGACGGACGAATGCGGTGCGCACGGTGGCGTTTCCCCCCACAGGAAAAGATCTACGGAACACGGCGGCGCGAGCCGCCGTGATCACCACCGTACGGGGCCTCCGCACCCGCCCTCCACCAATATGTGCGGACCCCACGCATCGTGATGCCGACGAGACCGCACGGCCCTGCGATCGATACCGCTCCCCGTACAACCCACCCGGCTCGGGACATAGGACCCCACTCCACGTGACCGACCACACCACCCACGGCGGCCCGTGACCCGTGACAATGGCCGTGTGATCTCTTCGCCGCCACGAAGCACGCCGGACCGCGCAACGGAGCGCCCCGACGGACCGGAGCACCCGACGCAGCCCGAGCACGCCCCGCCGCCCGCGCACCCGGAGCACGCCGCGCATCCGGAGCACGCCCCGCACCCCGAGCACGCCGCGCACCCCACGCGCCGCCGGGGCCACGAGGCCTCCCCCTACGTGGACCTCACCCGTGCCGAGTGGAGCGCCCTGCGCGAGCGCACCCCGCTCCCGCTGACGGCCGACGAGGTCGAGCGGCTGCGCGGACTGGGCGACGTCATCGACCTCGACGAGGTCCGCGACGTCTACCTGCCGCTCTCCCGCCTGCTGAACCTGTACGTCGGCGCCACCAGCAACCTGCGCGGCACCCTCAACACCTTCCTCGGCGACGCCGGCAACGGCCACGGCGCCCAGCAGGGCACCCCGTTCGTCATAGGGGTCGCCGGCTCGGTCGCCGTGGGCAAGTCCACCGTGGCCCGTCTCCTCCAGGCCCTCCTGGCCCGCTGGCCGGAGCACCCGCGCGTGGAGCTGGTCACCACCGACGGCTTCCTCTACCCGATGAAGGAGCTGGAGCGCCGCGGTCTGACCGCCCGCAAGGGCTTCCCCGAGTCCTACGACCGCCGCGCGCTGACCCGGTTCGTCGCCGACATCAAGGCGGGCAAGGACGAGGTCACGGCCCCGGTCTACTCCCACCTGATCTACGACATCGTCCCCGACGAGCGGCTCGTCGTACGCCGTCCCGACATCCTGATCGTCGAGGGGCTCAACGTCCTGCAGCCCGCGATGCCGGGCAAGGACGGCCGCACCCGGGTCGGTCTCGCCGACTACTTCGACTTCAGCGTGTACGTGGACGCCCGCCCCGAGGACATCGAGCGCTGGTACCTGAACCGGTTCCGCAAGCTGCGCGAGACGGCGTTCCAGAACCCCTTCTCCTACTTCCGCAAGTACACGCAGGTTTCGGAGGAGGAGGCGCTGGAGTACGCGCAGACGATGTGGCGGACCATCAACAAGCCCAACCTGCTGGAGAACGTGGCCCCGACCCGCGGCCGCGCCACCCTCGTCGTCCGCAAGGGCCCGGACCACAAGGTGCAGAAGCTGAGTCTGCGCAAGCTCTGAGCGCCACCCCGGACCGGGGGCCGCCGGAGGCTAGGGTGCGGCCATGCTGCATCTACGGATGATCATTCCGTCGGACCGGACCGACGCCGTGGTCCGGATCGTCGAGAGGACGGTCGGCACCACTCATCTGGCCGTGCTGCCCGGCGCCGCCCGCATCCCCGCGGGCGACATCGTGCTGTGCGACGTCGCGCGCGAGGCGGGCGACGAGCTCCTGCACGAGCTGCGGCAGCTCGGCATCGACAAGGACGGCTCTATCGCGGTCGAGAGCATCGACCTCTCCCTCTCGGAGCGCGCCGACCGGGCCGAGGAGGAGGCCCCGGGCGAGGCCGCCGACGCCGTCCTGTGGGAGCAGCTGAGCGAGGCGACCCACGAGGAGTCCACCCTCAGCATCACCTACAGCGCCTTCATGCTCGTCGCGACGATGATCGCGGCCTGCGGCGTGGTCCTCGACAACGCCATCCTCATCGTGGGCGCGATGGCGGTCGGCCCGGAGTTCGGCCCGCTCGCCGGTGTCTGCACCGGCCTGGTGCAGCGCGCCCCCCGGCTGGCCGCCCGCTCGCTGATCGCCCTGCTGGTGGGCTTCGCCGCCGCGATGGCCGCGACGACCGTCTTCAGCCTGGTCATGGACGCGCTCGGCCTGTTCCACCACGAAATGCTCGACAAGCCCCGCCCCAACACCAGCTTCATCTGGCAGCCGGACCTGTTCTCCTTCGTCGTGGCACTCCTCGCCGGTGTGGCCGGGGTGCTCTCCCTGACCTCGGCGAAGTCCGGCGCCCTGGTCGGCGTCGCGATCTCGGTGACCACGGTCCCGGCGGCCGCCAACGCGGCGGTGGCGCTCAGCTACGGGGAGTTCGGCCAGATGTCGGGCTCCATCCAGCAGCTCCTGCTGAACCTCTTCGGCATCATGCTGGCCGGCGTCCTGACCCTGCTCTGCCAGAAGCTCCTGTGGCGCACCCAGCGCGGCCGCTGGAGGCGGCGGACGCCGATCAAGGCCTGACGGCACCCGGCAACGAGACCGGCCCCGCGCTACGCAGCTGCGTGGCGCGGGGCCGGCGTCGTCACCGAAGGGGCGGGCTCTAGCCGAGCGCCGACTTCACCACGTCCGCGAGGCGACCGGCGACCGAGCGGGCCTGCTCGATGTCGGCGGCCTCCACCATCACCCGGACCAGGGGCTCCGTGCCCGAGGAACGCAGCAGCACGCGCCCGGTCGTGCCGAGCTCCCGCTCCGCTTCGGCGACGGCCGCGGCCAGCTCGCCCGAGGTGGTGACCCGCGACTTGTCCACGTCGGGGACGTTGACCAGCACCTGCGGCAGCCGCGTCATGATCCCGGTCAGCTCGGCCATGGACTTGCCGGTGGCCGCGATCCGGGCCGCCAGCATCAGGCCGGTCAGGGTGCCGTCACCGGTGGTGGCGTGGTCGAGGATGATCACGTGGCCGGACTGCTCGCCGCCCAGCGCGTACCCGTGCTCCTTCATCGACTCCAGGACGTACCGGTCGCCGACGCCGGTCTGCACGACGTTGATGCCCTCGGCCTCCATGGCCAGCTTGAAGCCAAGGTTCGACATCACGGTGGCGACGACGGTGTCCTCGCGCAGCTGCCCGGCCTCGCGCATCGCCAGCGCGAGCACCGCGAGGATCTGGTCCCCGTCGACCTCCTCGCCGTTCGCGTCCACGGCGAGGCAGCGGTCGGCGTCCCCGTCGTGCGCGATGCCGAGGTGGGCCCCGTGCTCGACGACGGCCTGCTTCAGCAGACCGAGGTGGGTGGAGCCGCAGCCGTCGTTGATGTTCAGGCCGTCGGGCTCGGCACCGATGGTGACGATCTCCGCACCGGCCCGGGTGAAGGCCTCGGGCGAGACGTAGGCGGCCGCGCCGTGCGCCTCGTCCAGAACCACCTTGAGGCCGTCGAGGCGGTTCGGCAGGACGCCCATGAGGTGGGCGACGTACTTGTCGAAGCCCTCGGTGTAGTCGGAGACCCGGCCGACACCGGCGCCCGTCGGGCGGTCCCAGGGAGCGCCCGTGCGGTGGTCCTCGTAGACCGCCTCGATCCGGTCCTCCAGCTCGTCGGCGAGCTTGTGACCGCCGCGCGCGAAGAACTTGATGCCGTTGTCGGGCATGGCGTTGTGGCTGGCCGAGAGCATGACGCCGAGGTCGGCGCCCAGCGCACCGGTGAGATACGCCACCGCCGGGGTGGGCAGCACACCGACGCGCAGGACGTCCACGCCCGCGCTCGCGAGGCCCGCGACGACTGCGGCCTCCAGGAACTCACCAGAGGCCCGGGGGTCCCGGCCGACGACGGCCGTGGCCCGATGGCCGGCGAAGGTGCCCGCCTCGGCCAGTACGTGCGCGGCCGCCACGGAGAGACCGAGCGCCAGCTCGGCCGTCAGATCCGCGTTGGCGACGCCCCGTACACCGTCCGTCCCGAAGAGTCGTCCCACTGTTGTCCTCCCGAGTTCACACTTCGCTATGAGCAGTTGTGCCAATTATTTGCCGCTTTTGGCGGTAAACGAACCGCCCCGGCAGCACACAGAGTGCTGCCGGGGCGGATTCGTGCTGAACAGCAGGCGAGATTAACGCTTGCTGTACTGCGGAGCCTTACGGGCCTTCTTGAGACCGGCCTTCTTGCGCTCGACCGCACGGTCGTCGCGGGAGAGGAAGCCGGCCTTCTTGAGCGCGGCGCGGTTGTTGTCCACGTCCGCCTCGTTCAGCGCACGGGCCACACCGAGGCGCAGGGCGCCGGCCTGGCCGGAAACGCCGCCACCCGAGATGCGGGCGATGACGTCGTAGCGGTTGTCGAGCTCGAGCAGCTTGAACGGCTCGTTGACTTCCTGCTGGTGCACCTTGTTGGGGAAGTAGTCCTCAAGGGTGCGACCGTTGATCTTCCACTTGCCGGTGCCCGGAACGATCCGGACGCGGGCGATGGCGTTCTTGCGACGGCCCAGGCCGGCGGCCGGCTGGGGGTCGCCGAAGCGGCCGGCAAGGGACTCGGACGTGTAGTCACCCTCGACTACGTCCGCAGTCTCGGTGGTGTATTCCTCGACGTTGCCCTCGAACTCTTCGACGACGGTCTCGGCGGTGGTCTCGGCCACGATGCTCCTCAGAAGTTTCTTGTCTTAGGGGGTGTGGTGGCCGGAACTACTGCGCGACCTGGGTGATCTCGAACGGCACCGGCTGCTGAGCAGCGTGGGGGTGCGCGTCGCCCGAGTAGACCTTCAGCTTCGAGAGCATCTGACGGCCCAGGGTGTTCTTGGGGATCATGCCCTTGATGGCCTTCTCGACGGCCTTCTCCGGGTTGTTCGCCAGGAGGTCGTCGTAGCGGACCGAGCGGAGGCCACCCGGGAAACCGGAGTGGCGGTACGCCATCTTCTGGGTCGCCTTGTTGCCGGACAGGTGAACCTTGTCGGCGTTGATGATGATGACGAAGTCGCCCATGTCCATGTGGGGGGCGTAAGTCGGCTTGTGCTTACCCCGCAGGAGGGTAGCGGCCTGGGTCGCCAGACGGCCGAGGACAACGTCCTGGGCGTCGATGACGTGCCACTGGCGCGAGATGTCGCCGGGCTTGGGGCTGAACGTACGCACGCGTATGCCTTCGCTTCTTCAGTGGTGGGTCATCCCCGGGGGGTGAGCCCGAGGGACGGGTCCTGACATGGGTCACCACGGACGATCACGACAGCCCTGGTTCACATCGGAGACGCAACCCGTGTGTACCGCTGGTCATCGGCCCGGTGGACCGGCGCAAGGCAAATTCACATGAGAATGAGAAAGCCAATACGCATAACGAACCAGCAGGGTACCCCTGAAGACCTGGAAGGGTCAAAACGCGGTCCGCGATGCCGTCTCGACGGGCTTCGCGGCGCACTCCGGTTCGGTCCTGGTTGGGGACCCCGTAGTTGTTACGAGCTCCAGAGTAACCCGGATCGGGCGCAGTGCTCGACGCGCCAGCAGACCGGCGAGCGCGCACAGGGTCACCATGTCCCTGAATGCCCGCCTTTTGGCCTCGAACTCCGAGGGCCACGGAATGCCCGCGGTCTGCGGCACCAGGGCCACCCAGAACCAGGGCGAGCGCGGCATCGAGCCGGGCCGCACCCCCGACGCCAGCAGCAGCGGGAGCACCACGATCAGGTAGTGGTCGAAGGAGGGCCGCGAGACCAGGAATGCGGCGAGCATCACCATGCAGGCCGTCTCCACCAGCCGCAGCTCGCCCGCGTCGCCGTCCGCCTCGACCGGCCGCCGCCACCGCCGCCAGGCCGCCCACAGCCCGCACCCGGCCCCCGCGAAGGCCAGCGTCACGGCCACCGGGGCGGGTACCCCCAGCCGCGGCAGCGCCGCGATCGGCGAGGCGTCCCAGGGCAGTGCGTAGGAATCCTGGCCCTGGAGCAGGAACGGCAGGGTCTTGGTGAAGAACAGCATCGGGTGCGGCATCATCAGCGCCCCCGCCAGCGAGAGCCCCACCGGCACCCCCACCGCCAGGGCCAGTCCGCGCCACTGCCGCGCCAGCAGGAAGAGCAGCCCGACCGGCACCAGCATCGGCTTGCACGCGATGGCGAGGCCGACCACCAGCCCGGCCGCGGCCCAGTGCTTGCGGTGCGCCAGCAGCAGCGCCACCGGCAGGGCGGCGGCGGAGATCGCCGTCCAGTTCGCGATGAGCACGAGGTTGATGTACGGCTTGTACGCCAGCGCGAACAGCGCGAAACCGCCGACCGCGAGCCGCGAGCGCACCGGCACCGAGAACAGCCGCAGCGAGGCCCACCAGCCGAGGCCGACGAGCCCGGTCATCCCCAGCGGCAGCACGCAGCGCAGCAGCGGCGCCGGCAGCAGGGCCTCGGGAATCGCCATGATCACGGCGCTGGGCAGGTAGAGGAACCGCTTGTCCTCGTACGGGGAGACCCCGGCGAGCAGGGCGTCGGCCGCCTTGACCACGAAGGCGTTGTCCGAGCCCCAGTTCTCCCGCAGGCTCGCCGAGACCGCCACCGACAGCAGGATCACCAGGCCCACGAAACGCCAGGACCGGGGGGCCGGCCGCAGCAGCCAGGCCACCCCCCGGTCCCAGGACGACGGGCTGTCCCACTTCATGACCCAGACACTCGGGCGCAGCCCCACAACGAAGTCCCCTCGACCCAAGCCGGGGGCGGTCTACCCCTAGCGCTTTCGCTCGACCCTACGTTCGTCCCAGACGGGCTCCGTAGTCTCCCGTACAACACCGTCTGAACCGAAGACCAGGTAACGGTCAAAAGTGCGCGCGAACCACCGGTCGTGCGTGACGCACAGCACAGTGCCGTCGTACGCCTCCAGCCCGTCCTGCAGTGCTTCCGCCGATTCCAGGTCCAGGTTGTCCGTCGGCTCGTCGAGGAGCAGCGCCGTCGTACCGGCCAGCTCCAGCAGCAGGATCTGGAAACGCGCCTGCTGGCCGCCCGAGAGCCGCTCGAAGGGCTGCTCTCCCTGGCGCTCCAGCTCGTAGCGGCGCAGGGCGCCCATCGCCTGGCCGAGGGGCTTGGTCGCCTCCGTCCACAGGATGTCGACGAGCGTGCGGCCGAACAGTTCGGGGTGTGCGTGGGTCTGCGCGAAGTGGCCGGGGACCACGCGGGCGCCGAGCTTCCACGTACCCGTGTGCTTGACGTCCTCCCCCGCCATCAGGCGCAGGAAGTGGGACTTCCCGGAGCCGTTCGAGCCCAGGACCGCGACCCGCTCCCCGTAGAAGACCTCCAGGGAGAAGGGCTTCATCAGCCCGGTGAGCTCCAGGTTCTCCACCGTGAGCGCGCGCACGCCCGTACGGCCGCCCTTGAGCCGCATCTTGATGTCCTGCTCGCGCGGCGGCTCGGGCGGCGGACCGGCCTCCTCGAACTTCTTGAAGCGGGTCTGCATCGCGTGGTATCGGGAGGCCATGTCCGGGCTGATCGCGGCCTGGCCGCGCAGGCGCAGCACCAGGGCCTTCAGCCGGGCGTGCTCCTCGTCCCAGCGCCGCTTGAGCTCCTCGAAGCGCGCGAAGCGCTCCTTGCGGGCGTCGTGGAAGGTGGCGAAGCCCGCGCCGTGCACCCAGACGTCGGAGCCGTTCGGGCTCGCCTCCAGGCTGATGATCTTCTCGGCGGACTGGGTCAGCAGCTCCCGGTCGTGGCTGACGAAGAGCACCGTCTTGCGGGTGGCCTTGAGCTGCTCCTCCAGCCACCGCTTGCCCGGGACGTCCAGGTAGTTGTCCGGCTCGTCGAGCAGCAGCACCTCGTCCGGCCCGCGCAGCAGCGCCTCCAGGACCAGCCGCTTCTGCTCACCGCCCGAGAGCGTGCGCACCTCGCGGAACTGCGCCGAGTCGTACGGGATCGCCAGCGCGGCCATCGTGCAGACGTCCCACAGCGTCTCCGCCTCGTACCCCTGCACGTCGGCCCAGTCGCTCAGCGCCTGCGCGTAGGCCATCTGGGCGGGCTCGTCGTCCACCGTGAGGATCAGCTGCTCGGCACGGTCCACGGCCTTGGCCGCCTCCCGGATCCGCGGCTGGGCCACCGAGACCAGCAGGTCCCGTACGGTCGTCTCGTCCCGGACCGAACCCACGAACTGCGACATCACGCCCAGCCCGCCGGTGACGGTCACGCCGCCGCCGTGCGGCTGGAGCTCGCCGGAGATCATCTTCAGCAGCGTGGTCTTGCCGGCCCCGTTCGCCCCGACCAGGGCGACGACCGACCCCTCCCCCACCCGGAAGGAGACGTCGGGGAGCAGGACCCGCCCGTCGGGAAGGTAGTACTCCAGGTGGCTGGCTTCGAGATGTCCCATGCGGGGCATTGTCCAGGTCCGGCCCCGATCCGCCCAAACGAGTTACCCGGGTACGGGGGCTAGCAGCAGCCGGCTCCCGGCAGCGTCCGCAGGTTCCGCGCTTCCTTGCTGCGGGCGGCCAGCAGCTCGTCGGCCGGGTAGCCGACCTCCTCCAGGGTCAGCCCGTGCGGCTTGACCACGTGCACCGAGGAGTCCCGTACGGCCGCGGCCAGCACCTTGCCGGGCCAGTCGGTCGTCCGGTGGCCGTCGCCGACGTGCAGCAGGGCGCCGACCAGCGAGCGGACCATGTTGTGGCAGAAGGCGTCGGCGCGGACGGTCGCGGTGATGATCCCCTCCGCGTCCCGCTCCCAGCTGAGCTGCTGGAGGGTGCGGATGGTCGTGGCCCCCTCGCGCTTCTTGCAGTACGCGGCGAAGTCGTGCTCCCCCACCAGCGCGGCGGCGGCCTCGTTCATGGCGTCCACGTCGAGCGGCCACTGGTACCAGAACACGTGCCCGCGGCGCAGCGGGTCCACGCCGGCCTGGTGGTCGCCCACGCGGTAGGCGTAGCGGCGCCAGATCGCGGAGAACCGCGCGTTGAACCCGGCGGGGGCCTCGGCGGCCTCCCACACCCGGACGTCGTGCGGCAGCCGTCCGGCGAGGCGGCGCAGCAGCTTGTCCTGGTGCTCGGCCCACACCTCGTCCCGCACGTCGAACTGCGCGACCTGCCCGCGCGCGTGCACACCCGCGTCGGTCCGGCCGGCGACGGTCAGCTCCACCGGGTCGGGCAGCCGCATCACGGTCTGCAGGGCCGACTCCAGCTCCCCCTGGACGGTCCGCAGCACGCGCTGCTTCGCCCAGCCGGAGAAGTCCTTGCCGTCGTAACTCAGGTCCAGCCTGACCCGGACGTGCCCGGGCTCCACCTCGTCACTCACGTGACAGATCCTCTCTCGGCCGCGTCTTCGGCACGAATGCAGAACGGGCCCGCCCCGGTGAGGGGGCGGACCCGTTCAGAGCCATTCAGCGTGATCCCGGAGGGGATCAGGCCTCCTTGGTCTCCTCGGCGGCGGGAGCCTCGGCGGCCTCCGCCTCCTTCACGGCGCGCTTGGTGGCGGCCTCGGCCTCACCAGTGGCCTGCTGGGCGACCGTAAGGGCCTCGACCAGCTCGATCACGGCCATCGGGGCGTTGTCGCCACGACGGTTGCCGATCTTGGTGATGCGCGTGTAACCACCGGGGCGGTTCTCGTAGCGCGGGGCGATCTCGGTGAACAGCGTGTGCACGATGCTCTTGTCCGTGATCGTCTGCAGCACCAGGCGACGGTTGTGGATGTCGCCCTTCTTGGCCTTGGTCACCAGACGCTCGGCGTAGGGACGCAGGCGACGGGCCTTGGCCTCGGTGGTGGTGATGCGGCCGTGCTCGAAGAGCGCCTTCGCGAGGTTCGCGAGGAGGTGCTTCTCGTGCGCGGCGCTGCCGCCCAGACGGGCACCCTTTGCGGGACGCGGCATGGTCATACTCCTTCATATCTGCACCGGCCGTGTCAGGTACCGGTGACAGTTCCCCCGGGGCGGATGCCTCGGGAAAGTTCAAATCAAGCCCGGCCGGCGTTTGAGGCCAAAGACCTCAGCCGCCGGCGACGGGAAGAATCAGTACTGCTCGGTCTCGACGAAGCCAGCGTCGGCATCGTCGTCGGCGCCGAAGGCGTCAGCCGCGGCGGTCGGGTCGAATCCGGGCGGGCTGTCCTTGAGGGCCAGGCCCATGCCGGCCAGCTTCGCCTTGACCTCGTCGATCGACTTCGCACCGAAGTTGCGGATGTCGAGCAGGTCGGCCTCGGAGCGGGCGACGAGCTCACCCACGGAGTGGATGCCCTCGCGCTTGAGGCAGTTGTACGACCGAACGGTGAGCTCGAGCTCCTCGATCGGCAGGGCGAGATCAGCGGCCAGGGCCGCGTCCGTCGGCGAGGGGCCCATGTCGATGCCCTCGGCGTCGATGTTGAGCTCGCGGGCCAGACCGAACAGCTCGACCAGGGTCTTGCCTGCGGACGCCATGGCGTCGCGCGGGCGCATGGCCTGCTTGGTCTCGACGTCGACGATCAGCTTGTCGAAGTCGGTGCGCTGCTCGACTCGGGTCGCCTCGACCTTGTAGGTGACCTTGAGGACCGGGCTGTAGATGGAGTCGATCGGGATGCGACCGATCTCCTGGCCCAGCTGCTTGTTCTGGACGGCGGAGACGTAGCCGCGACCGCGCTCGACGGTCAGCTCCATCTCCAGCTTGCCCTTGCCGTTGAGCGTGGCGAGGACCAGGTCCGGGTTGTGCACCTCGACACCGGCCGGGGGCGCGATGTCGGCAGCGGTGACCAGGCCGGGACCCTGCTTGCGCAGGTACATCACGACCGGCTCGTCGTGCTCCGAGGAGACGACCAGCTGCTTGATGTTGAGGATGATGTCGGTGACGTCTTCCTTGACACCCGGCACGGTGGTGAACTCGTGCAGGACGCCGTCCACGCGGATGCTGGTTACTGCTGCACCCGGGATCGACGACAGGAGCGTGCGACGGAGCGAGTTGCCGAGGGTGTAGCCGAAGCCCGGCTCGAGCGGCTCGATCACGAACCGCGAGCGGTACTCGTCTACGACCTCTTCGGTCAGCGAGGGGCGCTGAGCGATAAGCATGTGGATTCCTTCATTCGTGGACGCCCACTATTTGACGCCCGACGGGTACGGCCCCGATGTGCACACGGGTCCGCGGACTACAAGGGTACGGGCGGTACGTCCCCCGCGAAGGGTTCGTACCGCCCGGACACTCAAAGACGCACAGGCGCGAAGCCCGGCGCCGCCGAATCAGACGCGGCGACGCTTGGGCGGACGGCAGCCGTTGTGCGGGGTGGGGGTGACGTCCTGGATCGAGCCGACCTCGAGGCCAGTGGCCTGGAGGGAGCGGATCGCGGTCTCACGGCCGGAGCCGGGACCCTTGACGAAGACGTCGACCTTGCGCATGCCGTGCTCCTGCGCGCGACGGGCGGCCGACTCGGCGGCCATCTGCGCGGCGAAGGGGGTGGACTTGCGCGAGCCCTTGAAGCCGACGTGGCCGGCGGAGGCCCAGGAGATCACGTTGCCCGCGGGGTCCGTGATCGAAACGATGGTGTTGTTGAACGTGCTCTTGATGTGGGCGTGCCCATGAGCGACGTTCTTCTTTTCCTTGCGGCGCACCTTCTTGGCAGCGCCCTGACGACCCTTGGGGGGCATCTAAATCTCCTACGGGAGGTGGTCGGTCCTACAGCGCAAGACCGCTGAACAGGACTACTTCTTGCCCGGCTTCTTCTTACCGGCGATCGCGCGACGCGGACCCTTGCGGGTACGTGCGTTCGTGCTGGTGCGCTGACCGTGCACGGGCAGGCCGCGACGGTGGCGGACACCCTGGTAGCACTGGATCTCGACCTTGCGGCGGATGTCGGCCTGGATCTCGCGGCGGAGGTCACCCTCGGTGCGGAGGTTGGCGTCCACGTACTCGCGGATCTTGACCAGGTCCTCTTCGGCCAGGTCACGAACGCGGGTGTCGGGGTTCACACCGGTGGCCGCAAGGATTTCCTTGGACCGGGTGCGACCGACACCGAAGACGTAGGTAAGTGCGATCTCCACACGCTTTTCGCGCGGGATGTCAACACCGGAAACGCGTGCCATTCAATGGCTCCTGTGTGTTCGGGGGTCTTCCGCAGAACCGAACCCCGACCGCCGACCACACCTGATGGGTGGTGGTACGCCCGGGTCCCCGGCCCCCGCCGGAGGTGCCGCCGGTCCTGGTCAGGACTGGGCGGGTTCTGCGTATGTACGTTTTCTTACGTCGCGCGAAGAACTGCGTAGTGCAGGTCGGTCGGCGTGCGTCAGCCCTGGCGCTGCTTGTGGCGCAGGTTGTCGCAGATGACCATGACCCGACCGTGACGGCGGATCACCTTGCACTTGTCGCAGATCTTCTTGACGCTCGGCTTGACCTTCATGTTGGTGAGGTTCTCCGGGTCAGTGCCACCACCCGCGCCGGGACAGGACGTCCGGACGGGAGTGAAGACAAGATCTACTTGTATCGGTAGACGATCCGGCCACGCGTCAGGTCGTAGGGAGAAAGCTCCACCACAACCCGGTCATCAGGGAGGATGCGGATGTAGTGCATGCGCATCTTGCCGCTGATGTGCGCGAGGACCTTGTGACCGTTCTGGAGTTCCACCCGGAACATCGCGTTCGGGAGGGACTCGATCACGGTGCCCTCGATTTCGATGGCACCTTGCTTCTTGGCCACGCTTCGCCTTTCGAATCGGCTACCTTGGTCAGCTCCCCGCCTTCGCATGAGGACATGCGGGTGCAAAGGAGCCGACGAGTCAGTCTACGTCAGGGCCTTCCGAAAGACGAATCCGGAAAGTGTGCCCTACAGGATAGATCATCAATCCTGCCCATACCGGTCGGCCCAAGCCCTTGTGCGTCAGCCCAACGGGTCCGGAGCCGTGGTGACCCCGTACTCCGCCAGCTTCGCCTTGCCGCAGTCCGGGGAGGTCAGGACGATCGGACCCTCCTCGGTCAGGGCGATGGAGTGCTCCCAGTGCGAGGACCAGGTGCCGTCCGTGGTGATGACCGTCCAGTCGTCCGCCAGGACCTCCGTCTGGGCGGTGCCCAGCGAGACCATCGGCTCGATGGCCAGGCACAGGCCGGGGACGAGCTTGATGCCCTTGCCCCGCTTGCGCGAGACGTAGTTCAGCAGGTGCGGGTCCATGTGCATCTCGGAACCGATGCCGTGGCCGCCGTAGTCCTCGATGATCCCGAACTTCCCGAGGCTGTGCTCGCCCGTCGTCGGACGCGGCTGCCGCTTGATGTACGTCTCGATCGCCTTCGAGATGTCCACGAGGCGGTTGCCGAGCTTCATGGCGGCGATACCGGCCCACATGGACTCCTCGGTCACCCGTGACAGCTCCACGAGCTCAGGGGCGTGTCCAGAGCCCACGAAGGCGGTGTACGCGGCGTCGCCGTGCCAGCCTTCGACGATCGCGCCGGCGTCGATCGAGATGATGTCGCCGTCCTTGAGGACCGTCTTGTCGTCGGGGATGCCGTGGACCACGACCTCGTTGACCGAGGTGCAGATGGTCGCGGGGAACCCGCCGTAGCCGAGGAAGTTCGACTTGGCGCCGGCGTCCGCGATGACCTTGCGGGCCACCATGTCCAGATCCCGCGTCGTGGCGCCCGGCACGGCCGCCTCACGGGTCGCCGCGTGGATCGCCGCGACGACCAGCCCCGCCTCACGCATCTTCGCGATCTGCTCGGGGGTCTTGATCTGGACCATGACGTACCTGCCACCTTCGGAATCGGGTCTTTCAACAGTACGGCCGCGGCGTCCTGGGGACACCGCGGCCGGGGCTGCACTACAGGTGAACTGCTTCTTGCTACTTCTTCAGGGCGTCCATCGCGCGCTGCGTGACGTCCTTGACCTCGCCGAGGGCGGGGATCGTCACGAGCAGGCCCTGGGCCTTGTAGAAGTCGATGATCGGCTCGGTCTGCGTGTGGTAGACGTCGAGGCGGTTGCGCACCGTGGCCTCGGAGTCGTCCTCACGCTGGTAGAGCTCGCCACCGCACGTGTCGCACACGCCTTCCACCTTCGGCGCGGCGTAGTCCACGTGGAAGATGTGCTTGTTGTCCTTGCGGCAGGTGCGCCGCCCGGCGATCCGCTTCACGACCTCGTCCTCCTCGACCTCCAGGTCGAGAACGGCGTCGAGCTTGATGCCCTGCGCCTTGAGGATCTCGTCCAGCGCCTCGGCCTGGGACACGTTGCGCGGGAAACCGTCGAGCAGGAAGCCGTTCGCGGCGTCCGGCTGCTCCATGCGGTCCTTGGCCATGTCGATCGTGACCTGGTCGGGGACGAGGTCACCCTTCGACATGTAGGCCTGGGCGCGCTGCCCCAGCTCGGTCTTCTGGCTGATGTTGGCCCGGAACAAGTCGCCCGTGGAAATGTGCGGGATCGACAAGGTTTCGGCAAGCACAGTCGCCTGCGTTCCCTTGCCCGCGCCCGGCGGGCCGACGAGGACGATTCGCATCAGCGGAGGAACCCTTCGTAATTACGCTGCTGGAGCTGGCTCTCGATCTGCTTCACGGTTTCCAGACCCACACCCACGATGATCAGGATGCTCGTCCCGCCGAACGGGAAGTTCTGGTTCGCTCCGAAGCCGGCCAACGCCATCGTCGGCACAAGAGCGATCAGACCCAGGTACAGCGACCCCGGCCAGGTGATCCGGTTGAGTACGTAGCTCAGGTACTCGGCGGTAGGCCGACCGGCGCGGATGCCCGGAATGAACCCACCATACTTCTTCATGTTGTCTGCAACTTCCTCGGGGTTGAACGAGATCGCCACGTAGAAGAACGCGAAGAAAACGATCAGGAGGAAGTAGGTCGCGATGTAGTACGGGTGGTCGCCCTTGACGAAGTGCTTGCTGATCCAGGTCGCCCAGCCGGCCTGAGAGCCGCTGAACTGGACGATCAACGCCGGGATGTACAGCAGCGACGAGGCGAAGATGACCGGGATGACACCGGCCTGGTTCACCTTGAGGGGGATGTACGTCGAGGTGCCGCCGTACGCGCGCCGGCCGATCATGCGCTTCGCGTACTGGACCGGGATCCGCCGCTGCGCCTGTTCGACGAAGACCACCAGGGCCACCATCGCGAGACCGACCAGGATGACCACGCCGAACTCGACCCAGCCGTCCGCGATCTTGCCCTGCTCCTTGATGGCCCACAGGGAACCGACGAAGCCGGCGGCGATCGAGATGAACATAAGGATCGACATGCCGTTGCCGATGCCCCGGTCGGTGATGAGCTCACCGAGCCACATGACGAGGCAGGTACCGGCCGTCATGGTGAGCACCATGACCACGGTCGTGAAGATCGACCGGTCGGGGACGATCTGGTCCTTGACCTGGCAGCCCTGGAAGAGGGCGCCGCTGCGGGCGGTGGCGACGAGGCCGGTGCCCTGCAGGATCGCGAGCGCGACCGTCAGATAGCGCGTGTACTGAGTGATCTTCGACGTGCCGGACTGACCCTCTTTTTTGAGGTTCTCCAGCTTCGGGATGACCACGGTCAGCAGCTGCAGGATGATGCTCGCCGTGATGTACGGCATGATGCCGAGCGCAAAGATCGTGATCTGCAACAGCGCGCCACCGCTGAACATGTTGACGAGACCGAAGAGGCTGTTGTTACCGGCCCCCATCTGGTCCACGCAGATCTGAACGTTCTTGTAGCTCACACCTGGTACCGGCACGTGGGAACCGAGTCGGTACAGCGCGATGATGGCGAGCGTGAAAAGCAGCTTCTTGCGCAGGTCGGGCGTCTTGAACGCCCGGGCGAACGCGGTGAGCACGGTGCCTCCTGCGACCCCCGCGCTACTGCGTCAGAGGTGACGGTCTGAGGGATCGACGAATGTTTACAAGCAAAGGTGCAGCCACCTTACCGGCGTCTGCACCTCCCATGGAACGACCAACCGGGGATGCCCCATATGTGAGGCATCCCCGGTCGGGTTTCTAGCTATTTGTCACTGAGTTCGTCTTAGACGAGCTCGGTCACAGAGCCACCAGCGGCGGCAATCTTCTCCTTGGCGGAGCCGGAAACGGCGTCAACCGAAACCTGCAGCGCCACGGAGATCTCGCCCTGGCCCAGGACCTTGACGAGGCTGTTCTTGCGAACCGCGCCCTTGGCGACCAGGTCGGCCACCGTGACTTCTCCACCCTCGGGGTAGAGAGCGCCGAGCTTGTCCAGGTTCACGACCTGGAACTCGGTGCGGAACGGGTTCTTGAAGCCCTTGAGCTTCGGCAGACGCATGTGGAGGGGCATCTGCCCACCCTCGAAGCGCTGCGGGATCTGGTAGCGGGCCTTCTGGCCCTTCGTACCACGACCGGCCGTCTTACCCTTCGACGCCTCACCACGACCGACACGGGTCTTCGCGGTCTTGGCGCCGGGGGCGGGACGGAGGTTGTGGGCCTTCAGCGGGCTGCTCTCAGCCATGTTAGTCAACCTCCTCAACCGTCACGAGGTGGCGGACGGTGTGAACCATTCCGCGGAACTCGGGGCGGTCCTCCTTGACGACGACGTCGTTCAGGCGCTTGAGCCCGAGCGAACGCAGCGTGTCACGGTGGTTCTGCTTGCTGCCGATGTACGACTTGATCTGCGTGACCTTGAGGCGAGCCATTACGCACCCGCCCCGGCACGTGCACGCAGCAGAGCCGCGGGAGCGACGTCCTCGAGGGGCAGACCACGGCGAGCCGCGATCTCCTCGGGACGCTGCAGGCCCTTGAGGGCCGCCACGGTCGCGTGCACGATGTTGATCGCGTTGGAAGAACCGAGCGACTTCGACAGGATGTCGTGAACGCCGGCGCACTCCAGAACGGCGCGCACCGGGCCACCGGCGATAACACCGGTACCAGGGGCGGCCGGCTTCAGCAGCACGACGCCCGCGGCGCGCTCGCCCGTGATCGGGTGAGGAATGGTGCCCTGGATGCGCGGAACCTTGAAGAAGGACTTCTTGGCTTCCTCGACACCCTTGGCGATGGCCGCGGGAACTTCCTTGGCCTTGCCGTAACCGACACCTACAGTGCCGTCACCGTCGCCCACCACGACCAGCGCGGTGAAGCTGAAGCGGCGACCACCCTTGACAACCTTGGCGACGCGGTTGATCGCGACAACGCGCTCAACGTAAGCGGTCTTCTCGGCGGCAGGGCCACCGTCGCGACCCTTCCGGTCCCGCCGCTCGCCGCCACCGGCACCGCTTCCGCGGCGCTGGGGTCCAGCCATTGGATTACCTCTCTCTGTTACGTCCGTGAGTCCCGGAAAACGGGGCTTAGAACTTCAGCCCGGCTTCGCGGGCGGCGTCAGCCAGAGCGGCAATGCGCCCGGCGTATCGGTTGCCACCGCGGTCGAACACGACGGTCTCGACACCCGCGGCCTTGGCACGCTCGGCGACGAGTGCGCCGACGGCCTGGGCCTGCGAGCTCTTGTCGCCTTCGCCACCACGGATCGAAGCGTCCAGGGTCGACGCGGACGCCAGGGTGTGACCCTGGAGGTCGTCGATGACCTGAGCAACGATGTTGCGGTTGGAACGCGTCACGACGAGGCGCGGACGCTCCGCCGTACCCGAGACGTTCTTGCGGATGCGGATGTGGCGGCGGGCCTTGGCGGCACGCTTGTACGCGTCGCCCTTGGCGATCTTTACACCGTATGCCATGGCTACTTACCAGCCTTTCCGACCTTGCGGCGGATGACTTCGCCGGCGTACTTGACACCCTTGGCCTTGTACGGGTCGGGCTTCCGCAGCTTGCGGATGTTGGCGGCGACCTCGCCGACCTTCTGCTTGTCGATGCCCTCGACCGAGAACTTGGTGGGCGACTCGACCTTGAAGGAGATGCCCTCGGGCGCCTCGATCAGGATCGGGTGGCTGTAGCCAAGCTGGAACTCCAGGTTGGAGCCCTTCGCGGCGACGCGGTAACCGACACCGCTGATCTCAAGAGCCTTGACGTAACCCGTGGTCACGCCGGTGATCATGTTCGCCACCAGCGTGCGGGACAGGCCGTGCAGGGCCTTGTTCTGACGCTCGTCGTTGGGGCGGGTGACGTTCAGAACGCCGTCCTCACCCTTGACGATCTCGATCGGCGCCTTGACCGTGAGCGCGAGGGAACCCTTGGGGCCCTTCACAGCCACAGCCTGGCCGTCGATGGTGACGTCCACACCGGCGGGAACCTGGATGGGGAGCTTGCCGATTCGCGACATTGCTTTTCCTCCGTTCCCGACTACCAGACGTAGGCGAGGACTTCCCCACCTACGCCCTTCTTGCCTGCCTGCTGGCCGGTGAGCAGACCGTGGGACGTGGAGATGATCGCCACGCCCAGGCCGCCGAGCACCTTCGGCAGGTTGGTGGACTTTGCGTACACACGCAGACCGGGCTTCGAGATCCGCTTGATGCCCGCAATGGAGCGCTCGCGGTTCGGGCCGAACTTCAGCTCGAGGACGAGGTTCTTGCCGACCTCGGCGTCCTCGACCTTCCAGCCGGTGATGAAACCCTCCTGCTTGAGGATTTCTGCGATGTGCGACTTGATCTTGCTGTGCGGCATCACGACGGAGTCGTGGTACGCCGAGTTAGCGTTACGCAGACGCGTGAGCATGTCTGCGATCGGGTCAGTCATGGTCATGAAGTGGCCTTCGGCCTCTCTCGCCGGGGTTTCCTGTATGCGCCATCCCTCTCCCCGCTCAGTGGCGGGACGGGTGCGGTGCGGGGACCTACGGCGTAGTAAGTCGTTATGGGCGGCGGACGCCCAACCACACAAGCCTAAGGCATGCGCGGCCGGGCATCCGCCGTCCAGATGCTTACCGAGAGTGCCTGGTACTCCTCAAGTCCTTGCGGACGAGAGGGAATTACCAGGAGCTCTTGGTCACGCCCGGCAGCTCGCCACGGTGAGCCATCTCACGAAGGCAGACGCGGCACAGGCCGAACTTGCGGTACACGGAGTGGGGGCGACCGCAGCGCTGGCAGCGGGTGTACGCACGCACACCGAACTTGGGCTTGCGGGCAGCCTTCGCGATGAGAGCCTTCTTCGCCATCTCGCTTACGCCTCCTTGAAGGGGAAGCCGAGGTGACGAAGGAGGGCGCGGCCCTCGTCGTCGTTGGTCGCCGTGGTGACCACGGTGATGTCCATACCCCGGGTACGGTCGATCTTGTCCTGGTCGATCTCGTGGAACATGACCTGCTCCGTGAGACCGAAGGTGTAGTTGCCACGGCCGTCGAACTGCTTCGGCGACAGACCACGGAAGTCACGGATACGCGGCAGCGCGAGCGACAGCGTACGGTCCAGGAACTCCCACATGCGGTCACCACGGAGGGTGACGTGGCAGCCGATCGGCTGACCCTCGCGCAGCTTGAACTGCGCGATGGACTTGCGGGCCTTCGTGACGGCCGGCTTCTGACCGGTGATCGTCGTCAGGTCCTTGATGGCGCCGTCGATCAGCTTGGAGTCGCGGGCGGCGTCGCCCACACCCATGTTGACCACGATCTTCACGAGGCCGGGAATCTGCATGACGTTCTCGTAGGAGAACTCTTCACGCAGCTTGCCCGCGATGTCCTCGCGGTACTTCGTCTTGAGACGCGGAGTGGTAGCCATCAGATGTCCTCACCCGTCCGCTTGGCAACGCGGATTTTGTTGCCCTCGTCATCGAAGCGGAAACCGACGCGGGTAACGACCTTCTGGCCGTCCTTCTCCACAACCAGCTGAACGTTGCTGACGTGGATCGGCGCCTCGGTGATCACGATGCCACCGGTCTGCGAGCCACCAGCGGTCTGGCCGGCCTTGGTGTGCTTCTTGACCCGGTTGACACCCTCGACGAGGACACGGTTCTCAGTAGGGATGGCCAGAATGACCTTGCCCTGCTTGCCCTTGTCCTTACCGGTGATGACCTGAACCAGGTCGCCCTTCTTGATCTTCATGCTTACAGCACCTCCGGCGCGAGCGAGATGATCTTCATGAACTTCTTCTCGCGCAGCTCACGGCCCACCGGGCCGAAGATACGGGTGCCGCGAGGGTCGCCGTCGTTCTTCAGAATGACGGCGGCGTTCTCGTCGAAGCGGATGTACGAGCCGTCCTGGCGGCGGCGTTCCTTCACGGTGCGAACGATGACGGCCTTGACGACGTCACCCTTCTTCACGTTGCCACCGGGGATCGCGTCCTTGACGGTGGCAACGATGACGTCACCGATGCCCGCGTAGCGGCGACCGGAACCACCGAGAACACGGATGCAAAGGATCTCCTTGGCACCAGTGTTGTCGGCGACACGCAGTCGCGACTCCTGCTGGATCACGTCTATCTCCTGTTTGTCTGCCGGTTCCCGGCGGGGGCATCACTCCGAAGAGCTACCGCCCCCACCGAGCCTGGCGGAACGAACCTGAGGGGCCCCTGGGCTTGCTGCCCAGGGCCTCAGATAATTACTTGGCCTTCTCGAGGATCTCGACGATGCGCCAGCGCTTGCTCGCCGACAGCGGACGCGTCTCCATGATGAGGACGCGGTCGCCGACGCCGGCAGCGTTCTGCTCGTCGTGCGCCTTGAGCTTGTTCGTACGGCGGATGACCTTGCCGTACAGAGCGTGCTTCACGCGGTCCTCGACAGCGACGACGACGGTCTTGTCCATCTTGTCGCTGACGACAAGACCCTCACGGGTCTTGCGGAAGCCGCGGTCAGTCGTCTCAGTCACGTTCTTCTCGCTCATCAGGCGCTCTCCACCGTCTCGATACCGAGCTCACGCTCGTGCATCAGGGTGTAGATGCGAGCGATGTCCTTACGGACGGACTTGAGCCGGCCGTTGTTCTCCAGCTGGCCCGTGGCCGCCTGGAAGCGCAGCTTGAACAGCTCTTCCTTGGCCTCGCGCAGCTTGCCAACGAGCTCCTCGTTACCGAGCTCACGCAGCTCGGACGCCTTGGTTCCCGTCGCCATCACGACTCACCTGCCTCGCGCCGAACAATCCGGCACTTCATCGGAAGCTTGTGAGCAGCGCGGGTGAGCGCCTCACGAGCAATCTTCTCGTTCGGGTAGGACAGCTCGAACATGACCCGGCCCGGGTGCACGTTCGCGATCCACCACTCGGGAGAACCCTTACCGGAACCCATGCGGGTCTCGGCAGGCTTCTTCGTCAGGGGACGGTCCGGGTAGATGTTGATCCAGACCTTGCCGCCACGCTTGATGTGGCGGGTCATCGCGATACGAGCCGCCTCGATCTGGCGGTTCGTCACGTAGGCGGGGGTAAGCGCCTGGATGCCGTACTCGCCGAACGAGACCTCAGTACCGCCCTTGGCCATACCGCGGCGCTTCGGGTGGTGCTGCTTGCGGTGCTTGACCCTACGAGGGATCAGCATGTCGGTCAGGCCTCCGTTCCGGTGCTCTCAGCCGGAGCGGCGGCGGGAGCGTCGGCCTTGGGGGCCTCGGCACCAACAGCCTGCTGCGGCTTGCGGCCACCACGGCCGCCGCGCTCGCCACCACGGCCACCACGGCCGGCGGGACGGTCGCCAGCGCCGGCGGCACCACGGGCCGGGCGGTTACCCGCACGGGCCGCAGCGTTCTCGGCGCGAACCTCGGCGATGTTCTTGACATCGCCCTTGTAGATCCAGACCTTCACACCGATACGGCCGAAGGTGGTCTTGGCCTCGAAGAAGCCGTAGTCCACGTTCGCGCGGAGGGTGTGCAGCGGCACACGGCCTTCGCGGTAGAACTCGGAGCGGGACATCTCGGCGCCGCCGAGGCGACCGCCACACTGGATCTTGATGCCCTTGGCGCCGGCCTTCATCGTGCCCTGCATGCTCTTACGCATGGCGCGACGGAAGGAGACGCGGGAGGAGAGCTGCTCGGCAACGGCCTGCGCGACGAGCTGAGCGTCGACCTCGGGGTTCTTGACCTCGAGGATGTTCAGCTGCACCTGCTTGCCCGTGAGCTTCTCGAGGTCACCGCGGATGCGGTCGGCCTCGGCGCCACGGCGGCCGATGACGATGCCCGGACGAGCGGTGTGGATGTCCACACGCACGCGGTCACGGGTGCGCTCGATCTCAACCTTCGAGATGCCGGCGCGCTCCATGCCGGACGTCATCATCCTGCGGATGGCGACGTCTTCCTTGACGTAGTCCTTGTACAGCTTGTCGGCGTACCAACGCGACTTGAAGTCGGTGGTGATGCCGAGCCGGAACCCGTGCGGGTTTACCTTCTGGCCCATTACCGGGAACCTTCCTTGCTGCTGACGACCACGGTGATGTGGCTGGTCCGCTTGCGGATCCGGTAGGCACGGCCCTGGGCACGCGGACGGAACCGCTTCAGGGTCGGGCCCTCGTCCACGTACGCCTCGCTGATGACCAGCGTGGAGGCGTCCGGGTGGTTGTAGTTGTGTGCGGCGTTGGCAATGGCGCTGTCGAGCACCTTGCCAACCGGCACGCTCGCGGCCTGCGGGGCGAAACGCAGGACCGCCTGAGCCTCCGTGGCATCCATGCCACGGATAAGGTCCACCACTCGGCGGGCCTTCATGGGCGTGACGCGGATGTACCGCGCCTGGGCCCTGGCTTCCATGGTTGTCCCTTCGGTGTAAGTCATAGTCGTAACCACCCCGCCTTTAGCGGCGCTTCGACTTCCGGTCGTCCTTGACGTGGCCGCGGAAGGTGCGAGTCGGCGAGAACTCGCCGAGCTTGTGGCCGACCATCGACTCGGTGACGAACACCGGGACGTGGATCTTGCCGTTGTGCACCGCGATGGTGTGACCCAGCATGGCCGGGATGATCATCGAGCGACGGGACCAGGTCTTAATGACGGTCTTGGTACCGGCTTCGTTCTGAACGTCCACCTTCTTAATGAGGTGTCCGTCGACGAAGGGTCCCTTCTTGAGACTGCGCGGCATCTAAACCCGCTCCTAGCGCTTCTTGTTCGTCTTGCGGCGGCGGACGATGTACTTGCTCGAAGCCTTCTTCGGCGAGCGAGTACGACCCTCCTTCTGACCCCACGGGGAGACCGGGTGGCGACCACCGGAGGTCTTACCCTCACCACCACCGTGCGGGTGGTCGACCGGGTTCATCGCGACACCGCGGACGGAGGGGCGAACGCCCTTCCAGCGCATGCGGCCGGCCTTGCCCCAGTTGATGTTCGACTGCTCGGCGTTGCCGACCTCACCGACGGTGGCGCGGCAGCGCGCGTCGACGAGACGGATCTCACCGGACGGCATGCGGAGGTGGGCCATGACGCCCTCCTTCGCCAGCAGCTGCACAGAGGCACCAGCGGAGCGGGCGAACTTGGCGCCGCCACCGGGACGGAGCTCGATCGCGTGGATCGTGGTACCGACCGGGATGTTGCGGAGCGCCAGGTTGTTACCGGGCTTGATGTCGGCCGTGGGGCCGTTCTCAATCCGGTCGCCCTGCTTCAGGTTCTTCGGCGCAATGATGTAGCGCTTCTCACCGTCGGCGTAGTGCAGGAGCGCGATGCGCGCCGTGCGGTTGGGGTCGTACTCGATGTGCGCGACCTTGGCCGGCACGCCGTCCTTGTCGTGACGACGGAAGTCGATCACACGGTAGGCGCGCTTGTGGCCGCCACCCTGGTGTCGAACCGTGATCCGACCGGTGTTGTTACGGCCGCCCTTGCTGTGCAGGGGGCGGACCAGCGACTTCTCCGGCGTGGACCGCGTGATCTCGACAAAGTCGGCGACGCTGGAGCCACGACGGCCCGGGGTCGTCGGCTTGTACTTGCGGATACCCATTTCTCAGTCCTCGTCCGATTCCGGACGACTAGACCTCCGTTAGGAGGCCTGGCCGCCGAAGATGTCGATTCGGTCGCCCTCAGCGAGGGTCACGATGGCGCGCTTGGTGTCAGCGCGCTTGCCAAAACCGGTCTTGGTGCGCTTGCGCTTACCCTGACGGTTGATCGTGTTGACCCCGGTGACCTTGACCCCGAAGACCGCCTCGACGGCCTGCTTGATCTGAGTCTTGTTGGAGCCGGGCGCGACGATGAACGTGTACTTGTTCTCGTCCAGCAGCGCGTAGCTCTTCTCCGAGACAACCGGCTTGATCAGCAGGTCGCGCGGGTCGTTGAAGGTCTTGCTGGTAACGGTCGCCTCAGACATCAGGCGTCGCTCCCTTCGGTCTCATCGGCCTTGGGGCCAGACACGAAGGACTCGAAAGCGGCCTGAGTGAAGACCACGTCGTCAGAGACGATCACGTCGTACGTGTTCAGCTGGCCCGGCTCCAGGATGTGCACCTGGGGCAGGTTGCGGGCGGACAGCCACGCAGCCTCGTCGGCGCGCTCGACGACCAGGAGCAGGTTCTTGCGCTCCGAGATCTTGCCGAACAGCGTCTTGGCGGCCTTCGTGGAGGCGGAACCCTCGACCACGCCGGTGACGACGTGGATGCGGGAGTGACGCGCACGGTCCGAGAGGGCACCGCGGAGGGCGGCGGCCTTCATCTTCTTCGGGGTCCGCTGCGAGTAGTCACGCGGCTGCGGGCCGTGTACGACGCCACCTCCGACGAACTGCGGAGCGCGGGTGGAACCCTGGCGAGCGCGGCCGGTGCCCTTCTGGCGGTACGGCTTGCGGCCACCACCACGGACTTCGCCACGACGCTTGGTCTTGTGCGTGCCCTGACGGGCAGCAGCCAGCTGAGCGACGACGACCTGGTGGATCAGCGGAATGCTGGTCTTCGCGTCGAAGATCTCCGCGGGGAGCTCGACGGTACCGGCCTTGTCGCCTGCCGGCGAAAGGATGTCAATGGTGCTCATTAACTCAAGCCCCCTTAACCGCGGTACGGACCAGGACGAGGCCGCCGTTCGGACCGGGAACTGCACCCTTGATGAGGAGCAGACCCTTCTCCGCGTCAACCGCGTGGATGGTCAGGTTCTGGGTGGTGACGCGCTCGTTGCCCATGCGACCGGCCATGCGCATGCCCTTGAAGACACGCCCAGGGGTGGCACAGCCACCGATCGAACCGGGGGAGCGGTGCTTGCGCTGGACGCCGTGGCCGGCGCCGAGGCCCTTGAAGTTGTGACGCTTCATGACACCGGCGAAGCCCTTGCCCTTGCTGTTGCCCGTGACGTCAACCTTGACGCCGGACTCGAACACGGCAGCCGTGATCTCCTGGCCGAGCGTGTACTCGCTGGCGTCGGAGGTACGGAGCTCCACCAGGTGGCGGCGGGGGGTGACGTCAGCCTTGGCGAAGTGACCCTTGAGGGGCTTGTTCACCTTGCGAGGGTCGATCTCGCCGAAGGCGATCTGGACCGACTCGTAGCCGTCGACGTCGTTCGTACGGACCTGGGTAACAACGCAGGGCCCGGCCTTGACCACGGTCACCGGGACGACACGGTTGTTCTCGTCCCAGACCTGGGTCATGCCGAGCTTCTCGCCCAGGACGCCCTTGATCTGCTTTGCCATCTTCTCCGTGCCTCTCAGAGCTTGATCTCGATGTCAACGCCGGCCGGAAGGTCCAGGCGCATCAGCGAGTCAACGGTCTTGGGCGTCGGGTCGAGGATGTCGATCAGGCGCTTGTGAGTGCGCATCTCGAAGTGCTCGCGCGAGTCCTTGTACTTGTGCGGCGACTTGATGACGCAGTACACGTTCTTCTCAGTGGGCAGCGGCACCGGGCCCGCGACCGACGCACCAGTGCGCGTCACCGTCTCGACGATCTTCTTCGCCGACGAATCGATGACCTCGTGGTCGTAGGCCTTGAGCCGGATGCGGATCTTCTGTCCCGCCATGGCTACTCCGTAGTCCTGTCTGTTGTGGAAACGCTCTGGTTCCCGGCCGGCTGCGGATCGCTCCGCCGCTCTCCTCCGACCCACGCGGTCGGGCGTGTCGCGCTCCCTCTACAGAAAATTCCCATACGGAAATTCCCTCGTCCAAGGGGGCGCGGTCCCATAGACCGCAGATCGGGGGCAAACACCCACCGAGTACCTGGCTGGCACCGTGCTGACACTTCCCAGAAGATTCCCGTACGTCCGCCCCATTGCTGCCCCGAGAGGCAGGTAAGGCGACGAGTACTGTGGGACTCGCTTCCGGTCCTCCCGGCGGGAGGCGCGCAGCATCGGCACACGGCCGAGCAACTTGAGTAGTCTGCCATACGAGACACGTATGGCGCCAATCGGGCGGAAGAGAATACCCCGCCACGCTGAGTGGTCAAACTGCACCACGCTGCGGGGCTCCCCCTCCCTGCTCCTGCGTCCGCTCAGGACCGCGTCATGATCCCGCAGTCCGCCCGCCCGTCGGCTTCCAGGCCGTTGCTGCGGTCGTACGGGTCCACGGGGGTGCCGGAGGGGGTCGGCCCGGTGGGCGCGTCGTCGTCGAACCGCGGATGCAGGAGACCGTCGACGGTCTCACAGGCGCTGTTGCCGATGTTGCGGTAGTTCGTCTCGATCCACAGCTTGCCTGCGGTCGCCACCCAGGTGCGGGTATCGGCGATCGAGAAGGTGATCTCGCGCCGCAGGACCGTCCGCTCCACCTGGTCGGCGCCCGCCTTCGCCTTCACGAAGGGGTAGACGAAGGTGTAGTCGGTCTTCACGTGGGCCTTCCCCGCGCGGTCCCCGGGCTCCACCCACATCCGGCCGCGGACCTTGACGACCTCGCCCACGAGGGTCAGCTCGGCCGGGTCGTACCGGGTGAAGAGGTCGAGCGGGTCGTTCTCCGCCGAGGAGTGCCGCAGGGCCTCCTCCAGCTTCGTCTTGTACTCCCCCAGCTTCGGGTCGAGCAGGGCCAGCGCCGTCTCGGGACGCTCCCCGTGCAGGGTCGCCGGGTCCAGGTTGGCCGCGACCAGGAACTGCTTGGCCTTCGCCAGCGCCTCGGCGACCTGCTCCTTGGTCATGCCGCCGGCGGCCTGTGCCTCCGGCACCTCGATGCCGGCCGCCCCGTCCGCCCACTGGAGGGCCGGGGAGCCCCGGAAGGGGTCGGTGAGGGTGGGCCGGTCCGGGTCCACCGGGGTGGGCGCGGCGCTCGGGCGCGCCGTCTCGGCCGGCAGGGGCTGCCGCGCCTTCGCGTCCCCGTCGGCCTCGCCGGTGAGCTTGTCGATGACCAGTTCCGGCCGTAGGGCGATCAGCGCGAGGCCGGCGACGAAGACGATGGCCAGCGCCGCCTTGAGCCGGCGCCCGCCCCTCCCCCGCTCCCGCCGGGTGACGCCGGCCCGCCAGGCCGGCGGTTCGGCGGAGCCGCGCCGGGCGTCCTCCTCGCGCAGCCGTGCGGCCACCATGCGCGCCCGGGCCGAAGGCTCCTTGGGCGCCTCCCCCGCGCCCGCCTCGGCCTGCGCCAGGAACTGCGCCCACTCCTCGTCGGAGACGGCCGGTATGCCCTCGTCGTTCTTTCCCATGCCTTCGCCCCCGCCTGTGGTACCGGGCTCACTTGGTGAAGCAGCCCGTCATGTCCGCGATCAGCGCGCCGAGCCCCCCGGCCCCTGTTCAGCACGCCTCAGGTGATCCGATCCACCTGATCGCCCGGATGCTACTGGCAGTCGTACGGGGCGAAACGAGCGGGGGCCGGTCCGGTGAAACACGGACCCCGGCCCGCCCCGAGGGGCTGACCGGGGCCGGGGGCGTCGAGCCCGGGGGTGTGCGGCCGCCTCAGCGGTGGCGCCAGAGCACCCATGCGTGGGTCTTGTTCACCTTGGACACGTACCAGCCCTGGGGGGCCTGCGGCCAGGAGTCCTCCGGCGTGGCGTCCTTCGGGGTCAGCCGCAGGACGGCCGCGTCCGCCCCGGCCGGCGGCCGGTCGCCCTGCTCCAGCTTCCGCGTCCAGACCCGGCCGTCGTACACCTCGAACGCCTGGGCCATCCGCAGGCCCCAGTCGACGTCCTCGTCCATCACCAGGTTCTCGCCCGGCTTGAGCTCCGCGGACTGGGTGAAGCCGGTGGCCAGGTACTTGCGGATCTTGCGGTGCGGCTCGGCCACGTTCGAGGTGACCGTGGTCGTCGCGTACGTGGCGAACAGGGCCAGCGACACCGCGACGGCCCACACCACCCGGCGTCCGCCGGCCAGCCGGAACATCACGCAGGCGGCGAGCACCAGCAGGGCGCCGGCGATGGTCCGCCACATGTGCAGCTTCGTCCACTCCGAGGCCAGGAACAGCGCGTCCGGCATGGCCCACGGGATGATCCAGCGTGCGTAGAGGCCCTTGCCGACCACCATGATCACGAACTCGGCGGTGACCACGGTGAACACCACCGCGCCCAGCACCAGCCGCAGCAGCGCTCCGGTCCGCGCGCGCCACAGCGCGGCGACGCCGACCACGAAGAACGCGGGCACGAGCACGGCCAGGTACCGGGCGTAGACCCAGTTGTCGATCCGCTTGTCCCCGGGCAGTCCGGCCGCCGCCGCCAGCGCGATCCCGCACAGCAGGGCGACCATGGCGAAGGAGACCACCCGCGAGGCCCGGGTGAAGCGGGGGCTGAACACCGCGAACACGCACAGGACGACGGCGATCGCGCCGAAGCCCCAGGAGGAGACCGAGAAGTACCAGAGCTGGCCGATCGCACGGGTCACCGTGCGGCGCAGCAGCTCGGGCTCGACGAGGTTGTCCATCACCTGCGTGCCGACCGAGCTCGGCGGGGTGTCCTTGAACTGCGCCTCCAGCCAGCCGGCGAGGAGCTTGGCGCCCAGCACGGAGACGGCGAGGCCGCCCCAGGCGGCGAGCGTGGAGCGCAGCGGCGCCCACTTGAAGACCAGGGCGCCGAGGAAGACCGCCGCCGTGATGGCCACGACCACGCCGCCGCGGTCGTGCACCGACATGGAGTACCCGGCCAGCAGGCCGGCCCCCGCCCCGTACCAGGTGCGGCGGCGGGCATCGCCCTCGCTCAGCCAGCCGTGCAGGGTGATCAGCCAGCCGAGGAGGACCACCGGGAGCACGGTGTCGGACATCGCGAACTCGGAGTAGAAGACCACGGGCGGCATCAGCGCGGCCGCCGTGGCGATCAGGAACGACAGCCCCCGGGGCAGGTCGAGCCGGCGCAGGGCCAGGTAGGCCAGCGGGAAGACGAGCGCGTTGAGCAGCGTGTTGATGCCCATGACCAGCTGGTACGCGGTGACCGGGTCGTTCGCGATCCGCAGCGCCGGGGAGAGCAGCAGCGGGTAGCCGCCGGGGATGACCGAGCCAACCGGCATCTCGGTCGCCGGCCGCCCCGCGAGCACCCGGGCCAGGACCAGGTACGAGGGCTCGTCCGCGTGGACCGAGGGGTAGCTGTTGCCCCACACCAGGGAGAGGCGGAACAGCACCTGCGTCAGGTACCCGGTGACCAGCGCGGCGGGCCAGAACCAGCGCCGGCGCAGGGCGGAGTCCCGCAGCGCGAGCAGCCGCCCGGCCGCGGCCGGCTTGCCGGAGCGCTCAGGGGCGGACGTGTCGTTCGCTCCCGACGCGTCCATCGTTTCCGTTCCCGACTGCACCCCTGGCACTTCCTGTTCTGGTTGGACTGCCGGTCAGGCTCAGCTCTGCCCGGAGGTGAAGGCGTGGCGGGCCAGGTTCTTGGCGCCCTCGCGGTTCCCGCGGCGCAGCGCCCCGGGGAGCATCGTGATCGCGTGGAAGCGGGAGGCGCTGTGGATGCGGGCGGCGCGGGCGGCCTTGGGCCAGCCGCGGGCCTCCATCCGGTCGGCGACCGCTTCGAAGTACCGGGCCTGCTCGGTGAAGCGGGTGCCGGTGAAGGCCTGGACCGAGGACTCGCTGACGGCGTGCCGGCGGTACTGGAAGGCGGTGGTCGAGGCGTCGATGACCATCGCCTCACCGAGTTCGAGCAGGTCGACCACGAGCGCGAGGTCCTGGACCACCGAGTACTCGGACTGGAAGTTCACTTTGCGCAGGGCTTCGCCGCGCCAGGCGATGGACGGGAAGTACAGCCAGTTCCCGCGCAGCACGCTGACGGCCAGCTCCTCGCCGGCCATCGTGCGGTTGCCCTTGACCTGCGGGGCGTAGAGCCTGCGCTTGACGTTGTCGGCGAGACCGGCGGTGACCCGGCCCTCGCCGTCGATGACCTCGACGCCGGGCTGGATCATGCCGATGCCCGGCTGGGCCTCGGCGAGGCCCCGTACGGTCTTCAGGTAGTGCGGGTGGAGCACGTCGTCACAGCCCATGATGACGACGTAGTCGGCCTCGGAGAGGTGCACGCACTTCTTGAAGTTCTCGTTGATGCCGAGGTTCTGCTCGTTGCGGGTGTAGTGGACCCGCTCGTCGCCGAGCTCCGCGAACCAGCCCGGGACGTCCGGTTCCTTGCCGTCGTCGATCACGACGAGCCGGAAGTCCGGGTCGCTCTGCGCCAGGATGCTGAGGACCGCATCCTGCATCAGCTTGACGTCCCCGTAGTAGGGGAGCATGAAGTCGAAGGTCACCACGGTGATTCCTCAGGCCTTGACGGAGTCTGCGGGTTCGGCGGCCGGCGCTTCGGGCTCGACCGGGGCGGGCTGGCGGACGGCGTCCGGGCCCAGGCGCTCGTCGTTGTGGCGCGCGCCCTCGCTGAGGGCCACCGTCCGGGCCAGGTCGGTGATCTTCTTCTCGAGCGAGCGGAAGCGCAGGAAGGTGTTGAGCGTGAGGAAGCCCATGGCGAGGACCATCACGTACAGCACCAGGTCGGTGCCGCGGCCGACGCCGAGCTGGTGGGCCAGCCAGGTCACGTCGGTGGGCCGCAGGACGGCGTACACGTTGACCAGGACGAACACCGAGAAGGCGATGCGCTTCCAGGCACGGGTCTTCGCCTGGTCCCAGTTGCGTATGAACATGAGGGCCAGGGACACGGAGCCCAGGATGAGCACCAGCTGGATCCAGAAGTACTTCATCGGCGGCCACGCTCCCGCAGGGTGATGTCGAAGAGGATGTTGACGCCGTTGATCAGGGACTGACCCTTGGCGCGCGAGTACTCGGTGTAGAGGATGTCCACGGGGACCTCGACGACGCGCAGTCCGGAGCCGGCCAGGTAGCCGACGAT
The DNA here is from genome assembly GCF_042722885.1 of Streptomyces sp. NPDC058401. NCBI lineage: Bacteria > Bacillati > Actinomycetota > Actinomycetes > Kitasatosporales > Streptomycetaceae > Streptomyces > Streptomyces sp. NPDC058401. The sequence continues at coordinate 12,478 of NZ_JBHXKA010000039.1, read as the reverse complement.
CTCGGAGGCGTGGGCCATGCCGTTGTGCGTGATCTGCAGCTTCTCCGCCGCCGCGCGGCCCAGCACGCGCAGGCCGTTGTGCGCGTCGGTGAGGTTCAGCTTGCGGGCGGTCGGGCTGACGGCCGCGGCCGTGCGCAGCACGACCCGCTTGATCCACGGCACCTGGCCGTTCTGCTCGATGAAGCGGGAGCCGAGCACCACGTCGGCCTCGTCGGCGCGCAGCACCGCGACCATCTTCTCGACGTCGTGGGTCTGGTGCTGGCCGTCCGCGTCGAAGGTGGCGAAGTAGCGGGCGCCCGGCTGGGAGAGGGCGTACTTCAGGCCGGTCTGCAGCGCCGCGCCCTGGCCGAGGTTGACCGGGTGCTGCACCAGGTGCGCGCCGGTGGAGGCGATGTGCTGCGCGGAGTCGTCCGAGCTGCCGTCGTCGACGACGACTATGTTCGGAAAGGTCTTGCGCGCTCCCTCGACGACACCGGCGATCACCTGGCCCTCGTTATAGGCCGGTATGACCAGCCAGACATCGTCGTATTGGGACACGGTAGCTCCAGCGGAATGTGGCACACACGAGTGCTCGGGGGTCTGTGGGACTTCGGAGGCGGGCACGGTCACGTCCCTGCGGCGCCGGCGCCCAGCGGGCTCGCGACGTCCGTCCGCGCGGGGCCGTCGCCGGCTCCCGGGCCGGCTTCCGGGAACTTCAGTCTCAGCGCCGTCAGCATAGCCACGACGGTGGCGACGGAGCCGAGAGCATAGGCCAGGATCACACGGAGAGCCACGTCGCCGGGGGCGAAGGTGACGCCGACCAGTACGGCGGTACCGATGGCCCAGCAGAGCAGCTGCAGGTTGTGTCGCTTGAATACCATCAGCGCCTGTCCGAGCACCATCGCGAACATGTACGCCACGGTCCCCGCGGACAACAGGAAGAAGTCGAAGCAGCCCAGCGCCGGCTTGGCGCCGAAGAGCACGCCGATCAGCCACGGGCCGAGGACGGTGGCGGGGATGCCGCCGAGCAGGCCGAGCGCTCCGACGACCATGGCGATCTTGCGCAGCATCGCCGAGAAGGCGGTCCGGTCGCCGGCCTGGAAGGCGGCGCTGAGCCCGTTGAGCAGGGAGGCCTGGAGCGAGCCGAAGACGAAGAGCGGGACCCGGGCCAGGACCAGGGCGTTCAGCAGGGCCGCGATCAGCACGCTGTCCGTGGGCGCGAGCAGCTTGGTGCTCATCACGGCGGCGTTGACCACGACCTGGGAGAGCAGGGTCGAGCAGATCAGCAGGCCCAGCCCGGAGGTCAGCTCGCGCCAGGCGATCTCCTCGCCGGGCTCGACGACGCGCAGCAGCGCGGGCAGCGTGACCAGGGCGGCGACGACCGGCGCCACCCCGAGTACGAGGCTGAAGGCGAGGGCGGAGTCCGGCAGGGCCACGGCGCAGCCGAAGGCGAGCACCATGCGCAGCCCGCCGTCGACGGCGAGCTGGGTGCCGTACGCGCCGAACCGGCCGAGGCCGGCCAGGACCCCGCGGGTGAGGTAGCAGACGGCCATGCCGGTGAAGGCCGCGCCGAGGGCCGCCACCAGGGCCCGGTCCCCGTGGAAGAGCAGGTCCGCGACGGGTCCGGCGGCTGCGGCGAGCACGAGCAGGGTCGCGCCGAGGATCGCCGCGGTGAGCAGGGTGGCCCGGCGCAGGACGGGGGCCGCCCCGTGGCCGTCGACCGCGCGGGCGGCGACGATCCGGGTGAGCTCCTGCTCGATGGGGAAGAAGATGCCGAGCCCGATCGCCATGACGATCGTCCACAGCACCGAGACGTTCGCCATGGCTTCCGTGGACAGGCTGTGCCCGGCCACGCCGAGGTGGACGTACGAGGCCGCCCCGAGCACGACGGTGCCGCCGGCCACCGCGACGGTGCCCGGCGGCAGGGCCGCGCTGATCTTGCTCAGCAGGCTCTTCATCCCGCGGTGCCGTCCCTGTCCGCGCCCTCGGGCGCCGCGAAGGCGGGCAGTGCCAGGGCCCCTGCCAGCTGCTCGCGCCAGTCGGCGAGCGGGGGCAGGCCGGCCTCGGCCCAGCGGTCGTGCGCGAGCACGCTGAACGCCGGCCGTACGGCGGGCCGTACGAACGCGGAGGAGTCGGTGGGCCGGATCCGCTCGGGGTCCAGGCCGCTCAGCCGGTAGGTCTCGCGGGCCAGTCCGAACCAGGTGGTCCGGCCGCTCGCGGTGCCGTGGTAGACCCCGCCGGGGGCGCGGCCCGCCAGGGCGGCCTGCCCGAGCTCGACGAGGCGGCCGGCCAGCGCGCGGGACCAGGTGGGCTGGCCGTGCTGGTCGTCGACCACGTCGAGGGTGTCCCGCTGGGCGGCGAGCTTGAGCATGGTGGCGACGAAGTTCGGGCCGTGCTCGCCGTACAGCCAGGCGGTGCGGACCACGTAGCCGTGCTGCGGCAGCAGTTCGGCCACGGCCTGCTCGCCGGCCAGCTTGGAGCGGCCGTACGCGTTGACCGGGCCGGTCGCGGAGTCCTCGGCGTACGGCTGCTCGGCGTCGCCGGGCAGCACGTAGTCGGTGGAGACGTGCAGGAGGCGGGCTCCGGCCGCGGCGCAGGCCTCGGCCAGGACGCGTACGCCGGTGCCGTTGACGGCGGTGGCGGCCTCTTCGGCGCTCTCGGCGCCGTCGACGTCGGTCCAGGCGGCGCAGTTCACGACCACGGCGGCACCCTCGACGGCGGCCCGGACGGCGGCCGGGTCGGTGATGTCGAGGTCGGTGCGGCGCAGGGCGGTGGCCGCGATGCCGGCGTCCTTGAGGACGGCCAGGACGTCCTGGCCGAGCATCCCGGCGGCGCCGGTGACGACCCAGCGGCCGCCGGAGGTGCTGTCGGCGCTCTCGGCGCCGCTGGTGCTCTGGCTCACGTCCGCGGCGGTCACTTCTGCAGCGCTGCCTTGGCCTTCAGGGGCTCCCACCAGGCGCGGTTCTCGCGGTACCAGGCGATGGTCGACGCGATGCCTTCCTCGAAGGTGACCTGCGGGGCGTAGCCGAGCTCCGAGCCGATCTTGCTGATGTCGATGGAGTAGCGCAGGTCGTGGCCCTTGCGGTCCTCGACGCGCTCGACCATCTCCCAGCCCAGGCCGGCGGCCTCCAGCAGGACGCCGGTGAGCTCCTTGTTGGTGAGCTCGACGCCGCCGCCGATGTTGTAGACCTCGCCGCCGCGGCCCTTGCGCATGGCCAGGTCGATGCCGCGGCAGTGGTCGGAGACGTGCAGCCAGTCGCGCACGTTGCCGCCGTTGCCGTACAGCGGGACCTTCTTGCCGTCCATCAGGTTCGAGACGAACAGCGGGATGACCTTCTCCGGGAACTGGTAGTGCCCGTAGTTGTTGGAGCAGCGGGTGACCACGACGTCCATGCCGTGCGTGCGGGCGTAGGCCAGCGCGAGCAGGTCGGAGGAGGCCTTCGAGGCGGAGTACGGGGAGTTGGGCACCAGCGGCCACTCCTCGGTCCAGGAGCCCTCGCTGATCGAGCCGTAGACCTCGTCGGTGGAGATGTGGACGAAGCGGCCGACGCCGTGCTTGCGGGCGGCGTCCAGGAGGACCTGGGTACCCACCACGTTGGTCATCACGAAGGGGCCCGCGCCGGCGATCGAGCGGTCCACGTGGGACTCGGCCGCGAAGTGCACGACGACGTCGTGGCCGGGCATCACCTGGTCGACGGCCTCGGCGTCGCAGATGTCACCCTTGACGAACGAGTAGCCGGCATGACCGGCGACCGGGGCGAGGTTGGCTTCGACGCCGGAATACGTCAGCTTGTCGAAGACGGTGATCTGGGCCGTGGGGTCCGAACCGAGCTGCTGGCGGACGAATTCTGAACCGATGAAGCCGGCGCCGCCGGTCACAAGGATGCGCATAATACAAACAGTCTAGCCGCTCGCCTACTCCGCCAAGGCCGCCCGCCCGCTCCCGTCCGGGCCCGGACGGCGCGCCTCCACCGGTCTCGCATAGGGTTGTGCCTATGCGTGGAATTCTCTTGGCCGGCGGCACCGGATCCCGACTCTGGCCGCTGACGCGGGCAGTGTCGAAGCAGCTGCTGCCCGTCTTCGACAAGCCGATGATCTACTACCCGCTTTCGACGCTGGTCATGGCCGGGATCAGCGAGATCCTCGTCATCACCACCCCGGAGGACCGCGACCAGTTCGAGCGTCTGCTCGGCGACGGCTCGCAGTTCGGCATCCGGCTGGAGTACGCCGTCCAGGAGCGCCCCGAAGGCATCGCCCAGGCCTTCGTGCTCGGCGCCGACTTCATCGGGGACGACTCCGTCGCCCTGATCCTCGGCGACAACATCTTCCACGGCAGCGGCCTCGGCACCCGGCTGGCGGAGCACACCGACTCCAAGGGCGGCCGGGTCTTCGCGTACCCGGTGGCGGATCCGACGGCGTACGGCGTGGTCGAGTTCGACGAGAACGGCCAGGCCATCTCCATCGAGGAGAAGCCGGTCCAGCCCAAGTCCCGTTACGCCGTGCCCGGTCTGTACTTCTACGACAACCAGGTCGTGGAGATCGCCCGCGGCCTGAAGCCCAGCGCCCGCGGCGAGCTGGAGATCACCGCCGTCAACGACGCGTACCTCCAGGCCGGTGAGCTGAATGTCACCATCCTCGACCGCGGTACCGCCTGGCTGGACACCGGCACCTTCGTCTCGATGGTGCAGGCCTCGGAGTTCGTGCGCGTGATCGAGGAGCGCCAGGGCTTCAAGATCGGCTGCATCGAGGAGGCCGCCTGGCGGGCGGGCCTGATCGACTCCGCGCAGCTGCGCGCGCTGGCCGAGCCGCTGGTCAAGAGCGGCTACGGGACCTACCTGATCGGTCTGCTCGAAGAGGAGGCCGCACGATGAAGTTCCGCGAGCTCTCCATCGAGGGCGTGTTCGAGATAACGCCCCAGCAGCACGGTGACCCGCGCGGCATGTTCATGGAGTGGTACCGCTTCGACCACCTCGCCGAGGTCGTCGGGCACCCGCTGAACCTGGCGCAGGCCAACCTCTCGGTCTCTCAGCGCGGTGTGGTCCGCGGCATCCACTTCGCCGACGTCCCGCGCGGCCAGGCCAAGTACGTCACCTGCGTGCGCGGCGCCGTGCTGGACATCATCGTGGACATCCGGGTCGGCTCCCCGACCTTCGGCCGCTGGGAAGGCGTCCGGCTGGACGACGTGGACCGCCGCGCCGTCTACCTCCCCGAGGGCATGGGCCACGGCTTCTGCGCGCTGACCGATGACGCCACCCTGTCCTACCTCTGCTCGGAGACGTACAACCCGACGGGCGAGCACTCGGTCCACCCGCTCGACCCCGACCTGGGCATCGACTGGCCGGCGGACGTCCCGCTGCTGTCCGCCCGCGACGACGCGGCCCCCTCGCTGACCGACGCCGCCGCGTCCGGCCTGCTGCCGGACTACGCCGCCTGCATCGAGTTCACGGAGTCCCTGCGGGTGAAGTGAGCACCGCGCACGGAGCGACGTACGCGAAGAGGGCCGCACCCCCGGGGGTGCGGCCCTCTTCGCATGCCCGCTCGCGGCACGCAGGCCCGTACGCGGCACGGACCGTACGACGGAGGGCCCCTTCCCCGTCGCGTGAACGACGGGGAAGGGGCCCTCCTGTCAAACGTGGTGCCCGCTCGCGCGAGCTACCAGGTCAGAACACGAACTACTTCGTGATCTTGGTGACCTGACCGGCGCCCACGGTACGACCACCCTCACGGATGGCGAACTTGAGGCCTTCCTCCATGGCGACCGGCTGAATCAGCGTGACCGTCATCTCGGTGTTGTCGCCCGGCATGACCATCTCCGTGCCGGCCGGCAGGGTGACAACACCCGTGACGTCCGTGGTACGGAAGTAGAACTGGGGACGGTAGTTGTTGAAGAACGGGGTGTGACGGCCACCCTCGTCCTTCGACAGGATGTACGACTGGGCCTCGAACTCGGTGTGCGGGGTGACCGAACCGGGCTTGATGATGACCTGGCCGCGCTCGACGTCCTCGCGCTTGATGCCACGGAGGAGCAGACCGACGTTCTCGCCCGCCTGGCCCTCGTCGAGCAGCTTGCGGAACATCTCGATACCGGTGACCGTGGTGGTGGTCTTGGTCTCCTTGATACCGATGATGTCGACGGTCTCGTTGACCTTCAGGACACCACGCTCGATACGGCCGGTGACGACGGTACCGCGACCGGTGATCGTGAAGACGTCCTCGACGGGCATGAGGAACGGCAGCTCGGTGTCACGCGGCGGGGTCGGGATCGCCTCGTCGACGGCAGCCATGAGGCCGAGAAGCTTCTCGCCCCACTCCTTGTCGCCCTCGAGCGCCTTCAGCGCGGAGACGCGGACGACCGGAAGGTCGTCGCCCGGGAAGTCGTAGTCCGAGAGGAGCTCACGAACCTCGAGCTCGACGAGCTCCAGGATCTCCTCGTCGTCCACCATGTCGGCCTTGTTCAGCGCGACGACGATGTACGGAACGCCGACCTGGCGGGCCAGGAGCACGTGCTCCTTGGTCTGCGGCATCGGGCCGTCGGTGGCGGCGACCACGAGGATCGCGCCGTCCATCTGCGCGGCACCGGTGATCATGTTCTTGATGTAGTCCGCGTGACCCGGGCAGTCGACGTGGGCGTAGTGACGCGCCTCGGTCTGGTACTCGACGTGCGCGATGGAGATGGTGATACCGCGCTGGCGCTCTTCGGGAGCCTTGTCGATCTGGTCGAAGGCCGAGGCCTCGTTCAGGTCCGGGTACGCGTCATGCAGCACCTTGGTAATGGCGGCCGTGAGGGTCGTCTTACCGTGGTCAATGTGACCGATGGTGCCGATGTTGACGTGCGGCTTAGTCCGCTCGAACTTCGCCTTCGCCACGGGGTCCTCCTGGAGAGTGGTTCTGTACGCCTTACAGATCGGCGCCAGGTGATCTTTGCTGGATAGCCGGTTCCCCGGGGGCAACGAGAGGGTTACTCCTGTTGCCCCAGAGGCTCCGGTGACAAGCCTAAAGCGTGTACTCGGAAGAGTTACTCGCCCTTGGCCTTCGCGATGATCTCCTCAGCGACGTTCCGGGGAACCTCGGCGTAGGAGTCGAACTGCATCGAGTAGCTGGCGCGACCCGAGGTCTTGCTGCGGAGGTCTCCGACGTAGCCGAACATCTCCGAGAGGGGCACGAGGCCCTTCACGAGGCGCGCACCGTGACGCTCCTCCATGGCCTGGATCTGGCCACGGCGGGAGTTGATGTCACCGATGACGTCACCCATGGACTCCTCCGGCGTGGTGACCTCGACGGCCATCATCGGCTCGAGGAGCACGGGAGAAGCCTTGCGCGCGGCCTCCTTGAAGGCCTGCGAACCGGCGATCTTGAAGGCGAGCTCGGAGGAGTCGACCTCGTGGTAGCCACCGTCGAGAAGAATGACGCGGACGCCAGTCATCTCGTAGCCGGCGAGGATGCCGAACTTCATGGCTTCCTGCGCACCCGCGTCGACCGAGGGGATGTACTCCCTCGGGATGCGGCCACCGGTGACCTTGTTCACGAACTCGTACGCCGGACCGTCGGCCTCGAGGATCGGCTCGATCGCGATCTGCACCTTGGCGAACTGACCGGTACCACCGGTCTGCTTCTTGTGGGTGTAGTCGTGACGCTCCACCGTCTGGCGGATCGTCTCGCGGTAAGCGACCTGCGGCTTGCCGACGTTGGCCTCGACCTTGAACTCGCGCTTCATACGGTCGACCAGCACCTCGAGGTGCAGCTCGCCCATACCGCCGAGGATGGTCTGGCCGGTCTCTTCGTCCGAGTGAACGTGGAAGGAGGGGTCCTCCTCCGCGAGAGACTGGATGGCGACACCCAGCTTCTCCTGGTCACCCTTGGACTTGGGCTCGATGGCGACCTGAATGACCGGGGCCGGGAAGTCCATGGACTCCAGGATGACCGGGTTCTTGTCGTCACACAGCGTCTCACCGGTGGTGGTCTGCTTCAGGCCCATGACGGCGACGATGTCACCGGCGCCCACCGCTTCGATCTCTTCACGCTTGTTCGCGTGCATGCGGTAGATCTTGCCGATGCGCTCCTTCTTGCCCTTGACGGAGTTCAGCACCGCAGTGCCGGCCTCCAGGCGGCCCGAGTAAACCCGGACGAAGGTGAGCTTGCCGAGGTGCGGGTCGCGCATGATCTTGAACGCGAGCGCCGCGAGGGGCTCGTCGTCCGAGGGCTTGCGCTTCACGACGACCTCGGCGTCCCGGACGTCGTGGCCTTCGATGGCCTCGATGTCCAGGGGCGACGGGAGGTAGCGGACGACGGCGTCGAGCAGGGGCTGAACGCCCTTGTTCTTGAACGCCGTGCCACAGAACACCGCGGTGACGGTGGCGCCGTTGTCACCCTTGGAACCGATGATGATGCGACGCACGGCATCGTGCAGCTGCTGGACGGTGGGCTCGACGCCCTCCAGGAACAGCTCCATGATCTGGTCGTCGTTCTCGGCGACCGTCTCGACCAGCTTGGCGTGCCACTCTTCAGCGGCTTCCTTGTGGGTGTCCGGGATGTCGACGATGTCGTACATCTCGCCCTTGGTCGCCTCGGCGGACCAGACGAACGCCTTCATGGTGACCAGGTCGACAACGCCCTGGAAGTCCATCTCGGCACCGATGGGGAGCTGCATGACGATCGGAACCGCACCGAGGCGGTCCTTGATCATCTCGACGCAGCGGTGGAACTCGGCGCCGGTGCGGTCCAGCTTGTTGACGAAGCAGATGCGCGGGACGCCATAGCGGTCCGCCTGACGCCAAACGGTCTCGGACTGCGGCTCCACACCGGCGACACCGTCGAACACGGTGACGGCACCGTCGAGGACGCGGAGCGAACGCTCCACCTCGACCGTGAAGTCGACGTGACCCGGGGTGTCGATGATGTTGATGGTGTGGTCGACGTCTTCGAGCGGCCAGTGACAGGTCGTCGCGGCAGACGTGATCGTGATGCCGCGCTCCTGCTCCTGCTCCATCCAGTCCATCGTGGCAGCGCCGTCGTGGACTTCACCGATCTTGTAAGACACACCGGTGTAGAACAGGATGCGCTCGGTGGTGGTCGTCTTGCCCGCGTCGATGTGAGCCATGATGCCGATGTTGCGCACCTTGGCCAGGTCAAGCGAAGTGGTAGCCATATCGGCTCAGTCTTCTCTCGGTCTCGATGTGGGTTGGGACTACCAGCGGTAGTGCGCGAAGGCCTTGTTGGACTCGGCCATCTTGTGCGTGTCCTCACGCTTCTTGACGGCAGCGCCAAGACCGTTCGACGCGTCGAGCAGCTCGTTCATGAGGCGCTCGGTCATCGTCTTCTCGCGGCGGGCGCGGGAGTAACCCACGAGCCAGCGCAGCGCGAGGGTCGACTGACGACCCGGCTTGACCTCGATCGGCACCTGGTAGGTGGCGCCACCGACACGGCGGGACTTGACCTCAAGCGACGGCTTGACGTTCTCCAGCGCGCGCTTCAGCGTGATGACCGGGTCGTTGCCGGTCTTCTCGCGGAGGCCTTCCATGGCGCCGTAAACGATGCGCTCGGCGGTGGAGCGCTTGCCGTTCAGGAGGATCTTGTTGATGAGCGACGTCACCAGAGGAGATGCGTAGACCGGGTCGATGATGACCGGGCGCTTCGGGGCGGGGCCCTTACGAGGCATTTTTTACTTCTCCTTCTTGGCGCCGTAGCGGCTGCGGGCCTGCTTGCGGTTCTTGACAGCCTGGGTGTCAAGCGCACCACGGATGATCTTGTAACGAACACCCGGCAGGTCCTTCACACGGCCACCACGCACGAGCACGATCGAGTGCTCCTGCAGGTTGTGTCCCTCACCCGGAATGTAGGCCGTGACCTCGATGCCAGAGGTCAGACGCACACGCGCGACCTTACGCAGCGCCGAGTTCGGCTTCTTCGGGGTGGTCGTGAACACACGCGTGCAGACGCCGCGACGCTGGGGCGAAGCCTCAAGCGCGGGGGTCTTGGTCTTCTCGACCTTGTCCTGCCGGCCCTTACGGACCAGCTGCTGGATCGTAGGCACTACTTCTCCGGTTTCTGTGTGCCGTGTAGTGAAGCTAACCTGGAACATTTGCCGACCCACGCGGTCGGGTGTGTCGGATCCGGCGGACCTCCACGCAAGCGTGGAAACGCATGGATCGCGGTGGCTTGTACGGCTCAGGTGCGGTTGATGGACACGCACAGGAGCCCAGGCACACCCCAGGCACAAGGTCTGAGCGTACCCACCGCATCCACTCCGGTCAAAACAAAAGCCCCGGCCCCGGAAGCCCGAAGGGCCCTGCGACCAGTCGCCACAAGGCCGAGGCCGGGATGCGGTCCCTCCGATGTGCGGCCGTGGTGCAGGTGTGCTACGCGGGAGCCGCCGCGCCCCCCTCGGCCGCGGCGGCTCCCGGTCGTACGCGGGGGCGTTCCGCTGCGGCCCCCGAGGTCACCCCGCCGGTCACTCCGCCGGCCGCTCCCCAGGTCGTTCCGCGGCGATCGCCGAGGTCACTCCCGCGCGGTGCGGCGGCCCTCGGCGGGCTGCTCGGGGCCGGAGGGGCCGGCCGCGGCCGGCCCCTCGCCCTCGGCGGGCTCCAGGAACTGGCTGACCACCTTGACGAACACCGCGCGGCGCTCCTCCGGGACTCCGAGCCACCGCGCGAAGTCCTCGATCGCGGGCCGCTGCCCGTCGGCCGGCAGCGGGAGGGGCGCCAGCGGCAGCTCCTCCGGGCTGACCCGGCCGGAGCGGATCAGCATGTCCCGCACGGAGACCCCTAGGAACGGGGCCATGCGCCGCATCGTTTCGAGGTCGGGCATGCTCTGCCGCTGAAGCAGCCGGGTCACCGCCGCGCGGTGCACGCCCGCCTCGTCGGCGATCCGGGACTTGCCTCCGCCACGGGGGCTGTCGATGTCGTAGCCGCGCTGCCGCATCAGGTCTTCCACCCAGGCCGCGAACGCGTCCAATTCGCGAGTACTCATGTGTCGCTCCTCAGTCCACCCCATGGGGGACTCACCCTAGCGTGCTTGCGCGCACAGAATCAGACCTTACACAGGGCATACAGGATCCCCCCACAAGATTCTTAATTGCGTGCTCGCGCGCAACGTGTCAGAGTGGCGGCCACGCCCCACCTGCCACACCGATCACGCTTTCCCGCGGTCACGGCAGCACCGAGCACCCGCACCCGTCACCGCCCAGCTCCTCAGTCATGGAGTCGCCATGCCCTTCCGCTCCCCGCCGCTCCGCCCCCACGCAGTCCCGTGGCAGTCCGCCGCCGCCTGCGCCGCCCTCCCCCCGGCCGTGGTCTTCGCCCGCCGGGCCAAAGACGCCGCGCCCGCGCTGCGCGCCTGCGCCGCCTGTACGGTCCGCGCCGAGTGCGAGGAGGCCGTCGCGCCGGCCGAGAGCCGGTTCGACGGGGTCTGCGGCGGCCGGCTGTGGCGCAACGGCATTCCCTCCGCCGTCCCCCAGCTCTCCGGGAGCCCCTCGTGACCGACCGCGCCGCCGATGACAGCGCCCTCTGGATCGCCGCACTGATCCGCCAGTTCCCGGAGCTCGCGCGGGAGCTGGCGCCCGGCCGCTCCGGCCCCCTCGCCCCGCACGCCTCGTACGACTCCTCCAGTGGGCGGCCCCCGGCGCCGCCCCGCCCGGCGGCCGAGGCGCGGATGCGCGAGGAGAAGCGGGAAGCCCTCCTGCTCCAGCAGCGCCACGGGCTGGCCGTGCCCGGGTACGGAGCCGCCCCCATCCGCCTGCACATCTCCGACACCATCCGGGACATCACCGACGGCGTGGTCGAACTGGAGGAGGCGGCGTGCGCCCGGCTGGGGGTCCCCCGCCCGCGCGCCGCCGACGTGCCGGTACGGCTGCGCCGCATCGCCGCGCTGCTGGGGGAGATCGGGGCGCACCCCGTGCTGGCCCGGCACGTACGGGACGAGCTGCGCCGGATGGCCCGCCGCTGCGCCCGCGCCCTCGGGGACACCGAGCAGGTGGTCCGGGTGGCCGGCCGGTGCCCGTGGTGCGACTCCGTGTCCCTGCGCGCCTTCCCCGACCGACGGGCGGTGCTCTGTGTGAACCCGGCCTGCCGCTGCACCGACGAGGAGTGCGGCTGCCACGACGACCCCGCCTACCGCCACCTGTGGCCCGAGGGCGAGTGGGCCCCGCTGGCCGCCGCCGCGGGCTGCCGTACGGACGAACTCGACGCCGCGATGGAAGGTACCGCCCCGTGACCCCTGCACCCTCCGCCCGTATCCCCGTACTGCTTCCCTCTCTGGTCCCGGGGCCGCTGGCCGCCCGGGAGGCGGGGGTCGCCCCCGCCACGATCCGCAAGTGGGTCCAGCTCGGGCGGCTCGCGGCGGCGGGACGGGCCGGGCGGGCGCAGCTGTTCCGGCTGGAGGACGTGTTCGCCGCCGAGCGGGCCGCCAGCCGCCGGCCCGCCTGAGCCCGCCCGACCTGTGTGACCCCGCCCCTCCCCGCCCGACCTGCACGCCCCATCCCCGCCCGCGCCGGTGCCCGGCCTCC